>CALQKQ020000263.1 GCA_943331195.2 Akkermansia muciniphila
CCTGCGGCGTCCCATCCCAATCCTTCCCCGCCAAATACCCCAACACCTTCGCCTCCGTAGGCGCTTTCAGCCGCAGCCTCAAGCAGTGGCCCTCCGCCGCCCCCGCAATAATCTCCGCCGCCGCGCCGTCAAGCCGGAGGTATTTCCCCTGCTCCGCCCGCCAAGCCATCTTTTGGCCAAAGTCGAGCACTAACTCATCCCGCGCGGCACTAGCAAAGCGCACCCGCTCCAAGTTAGGAGCCGTGATCGCCTGCTCCGGCATCAAACCATAGTGGTACTGCTCCACCAACGGACTCATCAGCTCCGCCAACTGGGCGTACCCAGCTTCGTCGTAATGACAAAGCCCCCGCCCGCTCGAAGCACTCACAATCCCCAGCGACGACATCAGCCGCAGGTTCGAAAAAAGCCTCGGCAAGGTCCGCTGCTCATCCAACAGGTGGTCCCCCGCCGCCGTGCCGCCCATGTTGCAGGCACTCGGCCAAATCTGCCATGCATAATAATTTTTTACGTTAGGGTAATCCCGCTTCCAAGCCGCCGCCATCTCCACAAAATAGCGCTGATAGGACTTCCAATTGTAGTCCCCCGTGGGCGCGCCACTGCCCTGGTCGTTCTCCCCCTGATGCCAGAAAATGCCCCGAATCCCATGGCTCAACCGCGCCGCCCGCACCCGCGTCAACAAGCTGCCATAGATCTTGTAGGGATTGCGATAAAACTCCCCGCTCGCGTCAGTGCGCTGCTTCACATTGACCTGGTGCTGCCAGATCGGCGTGCCGCCATAAGCTCCATTCAAAATACAAATCGGCATGCGGTAGCGCTCCACCCAGCGCTTCGCCAAAACCATCCCCCAGGTGCCGATCTGCTGTTCTCCATAGTTAGGACGCCCCCACACCCGAGTCCGCACCGCCCGGCCCCAACCTCCCTGAACCGTCCCCGCATGTTGGTTGCCATAACTGCGAATCCACTCGCTCCCCGCCCCCGCAGGATCCTCCTCCGGACCATTGTTAGGCCCAGTGGCCTCCGCGTTGGACTGCCCGTCGATGAGATAGGCATCCCCGCAGGCCAAGTGGTCGACCCGCCGCAGCACCTCCTCCCGCCCGCCCCGCCGCACCCCGAATTCCACCCCATAGCGAATCAGCCCCGCCGCCAGCTGGCAGCGAAACGCATAGGCCCCATCGTCCCCCGGCACCTGCTCCTCGCGGTGCAAGCGCAGCCCATCGCCGAGCAAGTTGAGAAAAACGGCCTCCGCAGGCTGCTCCAAGCGCCCCTGATAGTAGAGCGTCCCCTGGTTGTCATCGCCGCGCCCATAAAATTGATAGTCCTCCGGCTGTTCCCCCGGTTCGGGCGTCCGCACCACCCACGCATCCGGCCCCGCTTCGCGCACCGCAATCGCCGCCCTAGCCTTGACCTCCGCCCCCCCATTGCTCAAGGCCAACTCCACCGTCAGGGGACCGCGGCCTTGCGCCCGCTCCAAAATCAATTTCCCCGGCACCACGTCCTGCAGCACCGCCCCACCCCTAACGCTCCAGCGATAGGTCAACTCCCCCGTCCCCACCAGGGCCGCCGCATTGCCCACCTCCGCCACCACCTCAATCCGCTCCCTCCCATCCCACACCGCCGGAGCCCGCAGCTCAACCATCGGCTCCGCCACCGCCTCCTTCAAACTCAAGGCAATCTCCTTCGTCCTAACGCCATCTGGAAAGACCGCCCGGCATTGCAGCACCGCCGCCACATCTCCGACGAGACGCCCCGCCTCCACCCGGCACGACCCCTGGTCCACCGCCAGCACTTCGCTCCGACCCTCCCGCTGCAAGATCCAATACAACTTCAGCGCCCCCCCCGCCGCCGCCGTAAAGGTCGCGCTCCCCCCCTCCAAAATCTCCGCCTGCGTCGGCACCACCGCCCAGGCCGTCCCCGCTTCCACCCGCCGCCCCACCAAGGTCTGCTGCGCCCGCTGGTTTTCATATTGCAGTTTCATCCACTCCGCCGACCGCGCCACCCGGGAAACCCGCACTTCATCGATGTCGCCAGTGTATTGATAGGACCCACGCATCCCCCCAATATACAAATAGACGTCATCCATCAGCGACATCGCCTTGGGATGCTGCCGACTCCCCACCAGGCGGCCATCCACATAGAGACAGCTCCGCCCCTCCGCATAGGTCGCGGCCCCGTGATGCCACTCGCCCAACGTCAAATCCTCCTCCGTGGCCGCCCCCGCCGGGCCGTCGGAGGCCCAGGAAAGCCGCGGCGGCGACCCGATCATCAGGTCGACCTCATTGCCGTCGCCAGTAGGGCCATTGAGCCGCGTGGCGTAGCGGCCCCACGCAAAAATAGCGCTGCCCGCCGTCTCACTGCGAAACCACGCCTCCGAGGTAAACGCCCCGTCCCCCGAAGGATAGCCCTTGATGTGCTCGCCCCCCACAATGCCCTGCCCTTCCGCAAAGCGCCGCCCCCGCCCCACCTGGCCCGCCGCCCCGCGAGACCCCGCATTCACCGGCCGCAGCGTGCCCACCTCATCGCGCAAGGACTCATCGAGATGCAGCACACTCGCATAACCATTCGAGGCATGGAAAACCGCCGCTCCATTCGACTCGCTCGTCGCCCCCGGCTTCCCCCAGTGCAAGGTAAGCTCCTGCCGGGCCTGGCCGCAGATCTGCGGCACCCGCACCCAGAGGCTCGCCCGCCCCGCCGCCGCATCCCATTCCTCGATCTGATAGGCGAGCGGCTCGCCCCCTGCAGAAACCCGCAGATCCGCCCCCTGTGGATCCGCTTCCCCAAAAGGAAAACCATCCGCCGCCAAGCGCAGCAATACCGGAAACCCTTGCAACACCACCCCCTCAGGCAAGTCCGCGCCCTCCGCCGTGGTCAAAAGGTGGTAACTCCCCCGCTGCGCCCACTCCGGATACTGCCCCCAGGCCACCGGCACCACCGGCACCAATGGCCCCGCGATAACCGCTAGAAAAATGTAAATCAAACTGGGCTTTTTCATGAGTTAGAAGGAAAGGCGACGCCGCCGCTCCCCCACCATGGCCACGCCCCGGCCCGGCGTCAATCTCCCCCTAATCCCCCTGCGGAATGACCTGCAATTTCCTCAACCACTGCAGCGCCGCATCCTGCCACGCCTCCCAGAGCGGCCCCGGATTGCCCACAAAACCGTGGTCCCCCGTGGGGAATTCCACATATTCCGTCGCCACCTGCTTCGCTAGAAGCGCGCGGTGAAACAGCTGGCTGTTTTCAAAAGACACCGTCTTGTCATCCCGCGCATGCGTCAAAAAACAGGGCGGCGTCTGCGCACTAACCCGCTTTTCATTCGAAAAATACTCCACCAACTCCGCCGCCGGATGCGGCCCCAGCAGGTTCTCCTTAGATCCACCGTGCGTCCACTCGCCCATGGAAATCACCGGATACACCAGCATGGCAAAGTTCGGTCGGCAACTCTCCCGCTCCACCACATCCGCCGCCCCCGCCACCCCGCCATCAAAATGCGTCGCCGCACTCGCCGCCAGATGCCCCCCCGCCGAAAAACCAATCATCCCCACCCGATCGCGATCCACCCCCCACTTCCCCGCCTCCGCGCGCACCCAGCGCAAAGCGCGCTGCGCATCCCACAGCGGCACCATCGCCCGGCCCGCCGGCAAACGGTATTCCAACACAATACCCGTAATCCCATGCCGATTGAGCCACTCCCCCATCCCCGCCGCCTCCCGTCCCGTCACGATCATCCCATAGCCCCCGCCAGGGCAGATCACCGCCGCCGCCCCATTGGGGCGCTCCGGCCGATACACCGTCACCTGCGCATTGCCCGCCTCGCTCTTCCCCTCCCCTAGCGGAGCCGGACCCTCCCACAGCCCGCGCTTCTCCACCGCCATGGTGGTGCGCGGCGGCATCGCCATCAGCCGGTCCAAGGTCGGGGCCACCGCCTGCGCCCAAGCCTCCGCCCCAGCTAAGTTAGGATGCAGCAGGTCCGGCATCAGGTCCGTATTGATGCTGCCATCCGGGCGCAGGAAAACCCGATTGATGTCCAGCCAGAAAACCTGTTTCCCATCGGCCAGCTGAGCCGTCATCTCCCCAGCCTTCCGGCAGGTCTCCAAAGCCTCCGGCGAGGTGTGAAAGATGCCCTCGCCCGTCCCCGCCTCCCCATCCCCACCTCGCGGAAAAATCCGCAACAACAAAATCTTAGTGCTAGGATGGCGCTGCTTGATGAGCTCGACGATGGCCCGCGTGCCCGCCACGATCTCCTCCGGTCGGTGCACTTTGGCAAAGTGCCGGTCGTCCGCGTTATTCGTCCCTATCAAAATCATCGCCACCTTGGGCGACTTCACAAAATCCAGTTCCCCCTGCTGCAAATTCCACAACACATTCTCGGTGCGGTACCCATTGTGGCCCAAGTTAATAGCCCGGCGCGGCGCATAGTGCCGCTCCCACACCGCCCGCAGCGCTTCGTATTTCCCGCCCAGCTCCCCCACCGTATGCGTGATGGAATCCCCAATCAAGGCCAGGTCGTATTCACCCGACTTGACCGCCGCCACTTTCGCCACATGGCGCTCGCTGGGCGAAGGCTGCGCAAAATCCGCATCTCCTAGCTGCGGCGCCGCCGCCCGCTCCACCGCCGCCCCCACCCCGCCGGGGACCAAAACCGCACCGCACAGCAAAAAGACCAAAGGAAGAAATTTCATGAAAAGGAGGTAGGCGGCAACGCGCTCCGCCGCCTCCCCATAACTCCGCACCCAGCTCGCCTCTGTCGGAAAAGTCGCCCCGCCCCCTTCAGGGGCGCCGCCGCCGCCCCGCCACCACTAAACCTAACACCACAAGCACTCCCGCCGAAGGCTCCGGCACCACCGTGAAATCTAAAGTATAACGCACCGTCGTCGCCCCCTCCTGGAACCACACCGTGTACCACCCCGGCCCCATCGGTGCCGTCAGGGTCGCATTCCCCCCACTATATTTCAGCCCCAGCAACACCTTCGCCGAAAGCAGCTCCCCGCTCATGGCATTGACCACCTGGTTCGCGGCGTGACCGCTCCCATCCCCCATGTTGATCGTCGCCGCGTCATCAATCGCCAAAAAAGATCCCCCGCCCACCGAACTCGTCGGAAAAAAACTGCTCAGCCGAATCGAGGTCACCGCCTGCTGCGGTGCCACCAAAAAGCTAAAAATGTCCGCATCCATCGCCCCCGAGCGCCCCATGATCCCGCTC
This sequence comes from Akkermansia muciniphila, assembly GCA_943331195.2. Classification (GTDB taxonomy): domain Bacteria; phylum Verrucomicrobiota; class Verrucomicrobiia; order Verrucomicrobiales; family V1-33; genus CAIZWU01. Next base: position 5,198 of record CALQKQ020000263.1, read on the forward strand.
ACCGAATTCACCCCCAAGCCAAATTCTAAAACCGTCGGCATCATCCCACTGCTCGACAACTCCTCGTCCACCGACTCCGTATATGCCAAGGCCGCCTCCGCCGAGGGAATCAAGGCCGCCCCAAGCCACAACGCCATAACGCCTAAAGGAATAGTCATCCCTCCATCTACCACCGCTGCGCCGCCTCCGCAAAGTCAGAAATTTCCGCGACTCCCCCGCCGCCGCCATCCCCAGCACCTCCTCCGACCACCCCCGCCTCCGACCACCCCCGACAGGGGCCCGCTAGCCCTCGCTAGCGGCACCCCCAAGCGCGATCAAACTTAAGCGCGGGCGC
>CALQKQ020000264.1 GCA_943331195.2 Akkermansia muciniphila
AGTTTGGCGGAGGCGTTGGAGTCGGGGGGCGAGGGGAGGCTGCGGCGCTGGCGTTGGCTGCCGCTGGGGGCGCTGGCGCTGGCGGGGATGGCGATGTTATTTTGGTCATCGCGGGTGCCGCAGCATGTGCAGCCGATGATGTTTTTTGGGGGGGCGGCGCTGTTGTTGGGGGATGGGCTGCGGTGCTTGAGTTGGTATTTGCAGCGGGTGGCGGCGGCCACGGCGGGGGGGAGTGCGCCGGGAGTTTGGGAGTTAGGGCGGCGCAATGCGGTGCGGCAGCGCGGGCGCAGCATGGCCCTGGCGGCGCTGTTGGCGGCGGGGGTTTTCATGGTGGTGGCGCTGAATGCCTTCCGTCAGGACGCCACGCTGCTGCCGTCGGATCGGCAGTCGGGCACGGGGGGATTTGCCCTGGTGGGAAGCAGCACCTTGCCGGTGTATGAAGATCTGAATGGGAAGGCGGGGCAGGAGGTTTGGGGCTTGGAGGAGGAGGAAACGCGGGCGGTTCGGGTGGTGCCGTTTCGGGTTCGGGAGGGGGAAGAAGCTTCTTGTTTGAATTTGAACCGCGCGCAAACGCCGCGGGTGCTAGGAGTGGAGGCTCGCTTGTTGGCGGAGCGCGACGCCTTTCCGGTGGCGGGCCTGGCGTCAGGAGTGGCGCTAGGCGAGGGGGTGTCGCCGTGGACCTTGCTGAATCAGAAGCCGACGGACGGGAGCGTGCCGGCGATCATGGACCAGTATTCGGCGATGTTTGCGCTAGGGAAGAAGGCGGGGGACGAGGTGGTGGTGCCGGACGGGCAGGGGAATCCGGTGCGGCTGCGCCTGGTGGCGCTGTTGGCGGGCACGGTGTTGCAGGGGAACGTCGTGATCGGGGATGCGGCCTTTGTGAAGTTATACCCTGACACGGGCGGGTATAAGTATTTTCTGGTGGACGCGCTGCCGGAGCAGGTGGGGCGGTGGCAGGAGGCGGCGGTGCGGCAGTTGGCGAGCCGGGGGCTGGCGCTGCAGCCCGTGGCACAGAAGCTGGCGCAGTACCAGTCGGTGCAGAATACCTACCTGACGATTTTTTCCACGCTGGGGGGCTTGGCCTTGGTGTTGTCGACCTTGGGGCTGGGGGTGATGGTGGCGCGGCACGTGTTGGAGCGGCGCGCGGAGTTTGCTTTGCTCCAGGCGGTGGGTTTCCGGCGCCAGCAGTTGCAGACGATGGTGTTGGCGGAGCACGGGTTTCTTTTCCTGGCGGCGATCGCGCTGGGGGGCGGGACGGCGCTGATTGCGGTGTGGCCGAATTTGCAACTGGCGGGGGCGGGAGGAATTCCGCTGGGATTGCTGGGTATTCTGCTGATAAGTCTATCGGGAGGCGGGCTTATCTTCTGCTACCTGGCGGCCCGCCTGGCCTTGAGCGGGCGCCTTACGGAATCCCTGCGCCATGAATAATATCCTGCTTTTATCGTTGCTGTGGTTCGGTGGACTGACGGTCAGCCGCGGGGCGGAGGCGGGGCCGCTGGTTTTAGACTTTGAAGCGGCGGCGCTGGGCCCGCTGCCGGAGGGTTTGATGCTCACTGATGCCGAGTCCCAGTTTGCCATTGTGGCGGACGGGGCCAACCATGTGTTGGAAATGAGTCCGGCACCCCTGGTGGACGGCGGGGTGCTGCTGGGGGCTTCGATCAAGGGCGGGGTGGCGGTGCGCGCGCGCATTCGGGCCACGGGCAAGCGGCGGAGTTTTCCGCGGTTTGGGGTCGGCCTGCACGGGGTGGGCGGCTATCGCTGCTTGGTGGTGCCCGCGCGCAAGGAGTTGCAGATCGTGCGCAACGAAGAGGTGGTGGCGCAGGTGCCCTATGTGTGGAAGTCGGGCAGCTGGACGGTGGTGGAATTCAGTGTGCTGGCGAGCGCGGCGGGCGGTTCGAAGCTGGAAGCGCGCGCCTGGGAGGAGGGGCAGCCCCGGCCGGAGGCGGCCCAGCTGAGCCACGAGGCCGCCGGGCTTCCGGGGACGGGGAAGGCCTCGCTGTGGGCGGCGCCCTATGCGGAGTTGCCGATTGCCTTTGACGACGTGGTGGTCACGCCGGCCCCCTGAGGGGAAGCGCTGGGTCCGCGAATGCGGGTTCGCTAAGTGCAGCGCGGGGCGTTGAGTTGAGGAATAGTAGGGAGCAGTCTCCACTGAGGGAGCCTGCGACTCGACAACCCAATCACTGAATCCTCCTGATGAAATCAATCCTCCTAAGTCTGCTGGCGGTGCCCTTTTTGGCCGTCGCGGTGCAAGCGCAAGATGCCAAGCCTGAGAAGCCGAACAAGCCGAAGATGGATCCGGCTGAGGTCTTCAAGAAGATGGACAGCAATGCCGATGGCAGCGTGTCCCTCGAGGAATTTAAAGCCAGCCCGCGCTGGAAGAAGGACGCGGCCAAGGCCGATGAGGCCTTCAAGAAGCGGGACAAGGACAGCGACGGCAAGTTGACCCTGGAAGAATTCAGCGCCAAGCCCGAGCGGCCCGCTAAACCCGGCAAACCTGCCAAGGATGCCGCGCCAGCTGAGCCCAAGAAGGACTAATGTGGAAGCGCCGGCCCGCTGGGCGCGGCGTTTTGGTTGCGCCGCCCTCGCCCCTAGGGGAGAGGGCGGCTTTTTTGCGCCCAGGACCGAGGGAACGGCTAAGCGGGAGATGGCGAGCGGCCGAGTTGATGCGGGGCGCACGGAGCTGGGGTTTGGCGTTCCCAGAGGGGGTCTTTGGGCTTTCTTGCTTTGGTTCTAAACAACCCAGGGCGCTGCTCTGGGCTGGTATGCCATGCCGCGTTGGAGCATCCATGGATGCCCGCGACCAGGGAAAGGGCGGCAACGCAAATGATCCCGCCGCTCAAGCGAGCGACGCCCCGTCCCCATCGGCCCCGCGCCGGTTTTTTGCAGGGAAAGGGCGGTGCCACCGGCGATCGGGCGGCGCGGGCGAGTTCTTTTTCGTCTCCATGGGCCGCGCTGGTGCTGTGTTGCTAAAAGGCGTGAGGCTGGGAGGGCCGCGCCCTGGCTCGGCTTGCTGGGCGGGCGCGCCGCGCTGGGGCTGGGGCTGAGGCTGAGGCTGAGGCTGAGGCTGAGGCTGAGGCTGGGCGTCTTTCAGGGGTATGTTCCCTGGGGCTGCAGGGGTGGGCGGCGGGGGGGGGTTATCCTGGGAGGATCTCGGGTCGGGAGGCGGAGGGGTAGTGGTGTTGGACGCGGCGTTCCCAGAGGTAGCGGCGGAAGAGGACTTTGACGGAGGCGGTGAGGGGGACGGCGAGGAGGGCGCCGAGGAGGCCGCCGATGAGGAGGGACCAGAAGAGGACGGAGAAGATGACGGTGAGGGCGTGGAGGCCGACGGCGTCGCCGATGATGCGGGGGGCGGTGACGAGGGAATTGATTTTTTGGACGACGACGAAGAGGACGGTGACGAGGAGGGGGTAGCCCCAGACGCTTTCGATGCCGGCGAAGGTGTTGATGAGTTCGCCGGTGCCGTCGGTGCGGCCGAAGTGGGCGATGGAGATGAGGGTGGCGCCGAGCCAGCAGAGGAGGTTGCCGACGTAGGGGATGAGGCCGAGGATGGCGACGAAGATGCCGATGAGCATGGCGTAGGGGAGGCCGATCAGGGTGAGGGAGAGGCCGACGAGGAGACCGTCGATGATGCTGACGAGCATTTGGCCGCGGAAGAAGGCGATGAGGTAGCTATTGATTTCGCTGAGGACGCTGACGACTTCGGCTTTGAATTTGGAGGCGCGCAGGGGGACGTAGTTGCTCCAGTTTTGCTTGATGGCGTCGCTTTCCTTGAGGAAGTAGTAGAGGTAGAGGGGGACGAGGACGAAGCCGACGAGGTAGCCGAAGAGGCCGAGAAAGCCTTGGAGGCCGCTGGTGAGGTAGTTGACGACGCTGCGGGAGATGGCTTCGCTGTGTTCGGCGAGCCATTTGGTGACGCGGGCGGCGCTTTGGCGGGGGTTGATGGGGCTGGTGGGGTCGGCGAGAATGGCGGCGTCGGGCAGGGCGGGGAGGAGCGGGGAGGAGGAATCGGTTTTGGGGAGGGGCTGGGCGGGGGGGACGGTCGCGGGGAGGGCAGCGGGAGGCTGGGCCTTGGGAGGCTGGGGGTGGGCTTTGCCGAAGCCGGTGAGTTTGTCGGCGAGGTGGTCGACGGCTTCGAGGACGTTGCCGGTGAAGTCGCCGAAGTTTTGCATCCATTGGTCGGAGCGAGCGGCGATGAGGCGGCCGCCTTTGCTGACGGTGGGGACGGCGACGGAAAGGAAGAGGAGAAGAATGAGGAGGTGGAAACCGAGCCAGACGGTCATCATGGCGCGGAAGCGGGGGGTGCCGCGGCGGGTGAGGCGGTCGACGAGGGGTTGCAGCAGATAGGCGAGGATGCCGGCGAAGGCGACGGGGACGAGGACGGGCTGGAGGAACTGGAGGACGCCAGTGACGACTTTGATGGTGTAGACGGACATGGCGCCGATCCCGAGCAGGGCGGCGCCAGTGATGGCCAGCCAAAGCGTTTTTCGCTGGAAGGGGCTGGGGTAATCGCGCTGAGGAGGCGAGGCGTCGGGGCGGCCGGGTTTCACGGAGGGCAGGCTAACCGGGAAGCGATTTTTGCCAAATGGTAAATGGGCGCGGGGGAGGGGCTCAGGGGACGCGGAAGGTTTTGCCGGTGAAGGGGCACTTTACTTTGCTGCCGGCGGGGATTCCGGCGACGTCGACCATGCCGTCGTCGGGGGCGTAGGGGCTGTACACGCAGCCTTTGCGGCCCATCACGGGGGTGGCGAAGGGGAGATCGGCGAGGGAGACGGGGGGCGCTGGGGGGGGGAGGATGTCCTCGGGGGGCGGCGAGCTTTCGAGGAGGTCGCTGCTTTGGGCGGCGACGGGGACAGTGGTGGCTTCGGGAGCGCTGAGGGGGCTGGGCTCTGGGGCGGGGGGCTCGGGAGGGAGGGCCGCGATGTTGCGCGAAGCGGCTTGGGAGGTCAGGGCGACGGCGCTTGGTGAGGCCTTGGCTTTTTTGGGCTTGGCGAGCTGCGCGGGCTTGGTGGCGCGGGTTTTGGCCGTTTTGGCGGCGGTTTCCTGGCTCGGCTTGGTCGGCTTGGCGGCGATCGGCTTGGCGGCGATCGGCTTGGTGGCGATCGGCTTGGCCGCGATGGGCTTGGCGGCGACGGGCTTGGCGGCGACGGGCTTGGCGGTGATCGGCTTGGCGGCGATCGGCTTGGTGGCGATCGGTTTAGCGGCGATCGGTTTAGCGGCGATCGGCTTGGCGGCGATCGGTTTGGCGGCGATCGGCTTGGCGGCGATGGGCTTGGCGGCGATCGGCTTGGTGGCGATCGGCTTGGCGGTGATCGGCTTGGCGGCGATCGGTTTGGCGGCGATCGGTTTGGCGGCGATCGGCTTGGTGGTGATCGGCTTGGCGGCGATGGGCTTGGCGGCGATGGGCTTGGCGGCGATCGGCTTGGTGGCGATCGGCTTGGTGGCGATCGGCTTGGTGGCGATCGGCTTGGTGGCGATCGGCTTGGCGGCGATCGGCTTGGTGG
>CALQKQ020000265.1 GCA_943331195.2 Akkermansia muciniphila
CCTACCGCATCTCCACAAAATTCAGCCCCAAGTCCTTAGCTAATTTGGTGATGTCAGGCTTTTCCTCGTGGCCGATGAAGGCGATGGACACGCCTTTGCGCCCGGCCCGGCCGGTGCGGCCGCTGCGGTGGGTGTAGTAGTCGATTTGGTCGGGCAATTGGTGGTGCAGCACAAAGGCTAAGCCCTCGACGTCGATGCCCCGGGCGGCCACGTCGGTGGCGATGAGAAACTGGAAGCGTCCTTTTTTGAAGGAGCGCAGCACTTTGTCGCGCTCGAGCTGCATCAAGTCGCCCTGGAGCACATCCACGGGAAAGCCCCGCTCGGCCAACTCCGCCGACAGGGCGGTGGCCCCGGCCTTGGTCCGACAGAAAATCACCCCTTTCTCCTCGCCCTGGTGCTTTAAGAAATCCGCGAGGCGGTCGGTCTTTTCCTTCTCCCGACACACCACAAAGCGGTGCGCGATGTCCCGGTTCACCACGTGGGCTTGGTCGATGCGCACGGTGTGGGCCTGGGGCGACATGTAGTCCGAAATCAGCTTGCGCACCCCGTCCGGGATCGTGGCCGAAAACAGCCAGGTCGCCTGCCGCCCCTGGGTGATGGCACAAATTTCCGCCAATTCTTTGCGGAAGCCCAAGGTCAACATCTCGTCGGCCTCGTCGAGCACCAACAACTTCACCGAAGCCAGCGAAAGCACCCGCCGATCCAGCAAATCCAACAGCCGCCCCGGCGTGGCCACCACGACCTGCGTGGGCCGCTGCAGCGCCGCCGCCTGGCGGTCGAAGTGATCGCCCCCTGTCAGCACCTCCACAAAAATCTTCTCCTGCGCGTGCTTGGTGAAGCGAAACAACTGCTTCCCGATCTGCTTCGCCAACTCCCGCGTCGGCGCCACCACCAGGGCCTGGATCCCGCGAAATTTCGGGTCCACCCGCATCAGGAGTGGCACCCCGAACGCCGCCGTCTTCCCCGTCCCGGTCTGCGCTTGGGCAATAAAATCTCCCCCGTCGGTCAACAAAAACGGGATCGCCTCCCGCTGAATCGCCGTCGGCGCTTTGATCCCCAATTCCTCCAGTCCCAAAATTAAGTCGTCCCGGACCCCCAGTGCTTTAAATGTTTTCAACGTGATAGTGTTTCCAAAAAGTGTGATTCTACCGCCCAGCCTCCCCGCGCCGCGCGCGGCACCGAGCCCGGCCCCCAGCGGACCGCTCGCAAACTAGGCCGCCGCGCCCCCTTGGCAAGCCGGTTTCCCGGATTGCAGGCCCCGCCCCTCCCGGGCGAGGAAAGGAGGCATGGGATTGATCGCGATTGGACAGCGTTGGATGAGCGCCGCAGAACCAGAACTGGGCCTCGGCGTGGTGCGCCGCCACCTTGCCGGAAAGGTCACCCTGTGGTTTCCCGCCACCCGGGAAACCCGCCTCTACGCCTGGCCCGGCGCTCCCCTGCAGCGCGTCACCTTCAGCCTCGGCGAAACCATCCACTGGCACGGCGGCTCCGGCCCCGTCGCCGCCATCGCCGAGCGGGACGGACTTCTATATTATCAAGTCGAAGACCACTGCCACCCCGAGTCCGCACTCTCCGGCGATCTCGCGCCCCCGGGTCCCCTGCACCGCTTGGCCTCCGGCTCCTTCGATCCCAACGCCGATTTCGAGCTCCGCCGCGAAGCCCTCTTCCGCCGCGCCCGGCACCAGCGCTCCCCCGGCCGCGGCTTCGCGGGCGCCCGGCTCGAACTCATCCCCCACCAACTCGGCATCGCCGCCGAAGTCGCGGCCCGCTGGCGTCCCCGCGTCCTTCTCGCCGATGAAGTCGGCTTGGGCAAAACCATCGAGGCCTGCCTCATCCTCCACCGCCTCCACCTCACTGGCCGGGCCCACCGCGTCCTCATTCTCGTCCCCGAACCCCTCGTCCACCAGTGGTTCATTGAATTGCTGCGCCGCTTCAACCTCCGCTTCAGCCTCTTCGACGAAGCCCGCTGCGCCTCCATCGAAGACAGCCCCGAAGGCGGCAACCCCTTCCTCGATAGCCAACTCCTCATCTGCCCCCTTCCCCTCCTCGCCCACAGCCCTCGCCGCCAACGCCAAGCTCTCGCCGCCCCCTGGGACCTCCTCATCGTCGACGAAGCCCACCACCTCTGCGAAACCGACTCCGGCGGCTTCGCCCTCGTCGAACGCCTCGCCGCCCACGTCCCCGGACTCCTCCTCCTCAGCGGCACCCCCCAACAAGCCGGACCCAGCGGCCACTTCGCCCGCCTCCGCCTCCTCGATCCCGCCCGCTACCGCCACTACGCCGACTTTTGCCAGGAAATCCAAGGCTACCACGCCCTCGCCCAACAACTCGACGCCCTCGACGCCACGCCCGATCCCTCCCATGCCGCCCAGCGCGCCGAACTCCTCGACCGCTGCGGCATCGGTCGCGTCATGTTCCGCAACCTCCGCTCCGCCCTCGGCGGCTTCCCCCAACGCCACCTCCATCCCGCGCCCCTCCCCGACCCCTCCGCGGCCACCCGCGTCCGCTGGCTCGCCGACCTCCTCCGCGCCACCGGATCCGAAAAACTCCTCCTCATCTGCCAGACCAAAGCCCAAGTCGAATCCCTCGAAGAAGCCCTCCGCCTCGAAATCCAGGTCCCCACCGCCCTCTTCCACGAAGGCCTCACCCTCCTCCAGCGCGACCGCCAAGCCGCTTGGTTTTCCGAAGCAGCCGGTGCCCGCCTTCTCCTCTGCTCCGAAATCGGCAGCGAAGGCCGCAATTTCCAGTTCGCCCGCCACCTCGTCCTCTACGACCTCCCCACCGACCCCGATCTCCTCGAACAGCGCATCGGCCGCCTCGACCGCATCGGCCAGCGCGGCTCCATCCACCTCCACCTGCCCTACGCCCTCGGCACCGCCGAAGAAGTCCTCTTCCGCTGGTACCACGAAGGCCTCAACTCCCTCGCCCAGCCCGTCTCCGGCGCCGCCGCCATGGCCGCCGCCACCCACGCCCTCCGCGACCACGTCATGGCCGCCCCTTCTCCCGCCGCGCTCGCCCACCTCCTCGCCGAAACCCAGCGCATCCAAACCCAGCTCTCCGCCACCCTCGCCCAAGGCCACGACCGCCTCCTCCAGTGGCAAACCCAAGGCCCTCACGCCACCGCCACCCTGCAACACCACATCGAAACCACCGACCGCGACACCGCCCTCGACGCCTTCCAAATCCGCCTCCTCGAAACCCTCGGCATGCAAGTCGAAGAACTCCAGCCCCGCCGCTGGATGCTCCAAGCCGGCAGCCCCCAAACCGAATCCCTCCCCGAACTCCCCGTAGATGGCCTCTGCGGCACCTTCGACCGCCGCGACGCCCTCGCCCGCGAAGACATCGCCTTCCTCAGCCTCGACCACCCCCTCCTCCGCGGCGCCCTCGACCTCCTCCTCAGCGGCACCCAAGGCACCGCCGCCTGCGCCCTCCTCCACGGCCCCCCAGGCCCCGCCCTCCTCCTCGAAGTCTGCTTCGTCCTCGAATGCGTCGCCCCTCCCCACCTCCACGCCGACCGCTTCCTCCCCTCCCTCCCCCTCCGCCTCGTCGTCGACCACACCGGCCGCGACCGCTCCGCCGATGAAGCCATCACCCGCGCCCGCGCCACCGATGCCGACCCCGCCACCTGCCGCACCGCCCGCGCCGCCGTCCTCACCCGCAACCTCGCCGCCCCCATCGAGCAACTCGCCGCCCTCCAGCGCGACCACCTCATCGCCGCCAGCCTCAAAAAAATGCACCGCGTCCTCGGCGCCGAAATCGCCCGCCTCGACGCCCTCGCGGAACGCTGGGGCCACATCAGCCCCGAAGAGCGATCCGGCCTGCGCCACCAACAAGAAGCCCTCGCCCAAGCCATCAGCCGCGCCCGCCTCCGCATCGACGCCCTGCGCATCGGCGTCGTCCGCGCCGCCCCCACCGCCTAAGGCCCCAAAATCCGCCCTCAGGACAGTTCTTGCCCCCCGTCCCCGCCTCCCCTAGTCTTCCCCTCATGAAACTGCTGCGCGCGCTCCTCTTCCTCGCCTTCCTCCTCCCCGCCGCCGCCGCGCCCCCTCCGGCCCTCACCGAATACCAGGGCCGCACCATCGCCCAAACCATGCACTGGACCGGCGCCGAATGGCTCATGCGCCAAAACCGCGAACAAGAGGAAAACGCCGCCCTCATGCTCCAAGAACTCCGCATCCAACCCGGCTGGACCATCTGCGACCTCGGCTGCGGCAACGGCTACCACGCCCTCACCATGGCCAAGCTCACCGGCGAAAAAGGCGCCATCCTCGCCGTCGATATCCAGCCCCAAATGCTCGACATGCTCGCCGCCCGCGCCCAATCCCGCAACATCCCCAACATCAAAACCATCCTCGGCGAATTCCACGACCCCAAACTCCCCCCCGCCTCCTGCGACCTCGTCCTCCTCGTCGACGTCTACCACGAATTCAGCCACCCCGAACACCAAATCAAAGCCATCCACGCCGCCCTCAAACCCACCGGCCGCGTCGCCCTCGTCGAATTCCGCGGCGAAGACTCCGCCGTCCCCATCAAGCCAGAACACAAAATGACCAAAGCCCAAATCCGCAAAGAATGGCTCCCCCTCGGCTTCGCCATCGACCGCGAATACGACGGCCTCCCCTGGCAACACCTCATCCTCCTCAAAAAAAACCCGCCCCCCTCCCCCTCATCCCCAGTTCCCCATCCCAATCCTTAATTCCCCATTCAAAATTCAAAATTCTAAATTCTAAATTCCATTGCCAAATCCCCCTTGCATGATCCCCCCGTTTCCTCTATTTCTGTCTAGACAGAACAGCAAGAAATGAGCGCCCTCTCCCCCGTCACCCAAAAATTCGTCCTCCATTGGGGCGAAATGGGGGCCCGCTGGGGCATCAATCGCACCATGGCGCAAATCCACGCCCTCCTCTTCCTCTCCGAAAAACCCCTCCACGCCGAGGACATCTGCGACCTCCTCGGCGTCGCCCGCTCCAACGTCAGCACCAGCCTCCGCGAACTGCAAAACTGGCAAGTCGTCAAAATCACCCACGTCATGGGCGACCGCCGCGACCACTTCGAAGCCATCAAAGACGTCTTCGAAATGTTCCGCACCATCGCCATCGAACGCAAAAAACGCGAAGTCGATCCCACCTTGACCGCCCTCCGCGAATGCATCGCCGAGACCGACCCCGCCCGCCACGAAGACGCCTATGCCCGCCAGCGCCTCACCGACCTCGAAGAGTTTTTCGACACCGGCAACAACTGGTTCGAAAAAGTCAGCCGCCTCCCCTCCGGCCGCCTCCGCCGCGCCATGAAACTCGGCGACAAACTCTTCAGCCTCCTCGGCCTCAGCGGCGACTAATCCCCTCCCCCCCTTTTTTTGCGACTCATTTTCGCTCATGACTGAAACAACCGAAGCATCGAACCCAACGCGCGGCGGACTCCCCGCCCCGGGCGCGATTCCCCGGAACCCTGTTGCTGGCAACCCCTCCCCTCCCATGCCCCTA
>CALQKQ020000266.1 GCA_943331195.2 Akkermansia muciniphila
AGGGGGCGGGTGAGGGGGCGGGTGAGGCGGCCGGGGGTGGGAGGCTGGTTGGAGGGCTCGAGGTCATCGACCATTTGGCGGAGGTGGCGGAGTCGGCGGTGGTGGCGCCGCTCGAGGGCGATGGCGGTGAGGGCGGCGACGCCTCCGGCGATGATGGCGAGGATGAATTTGCTGGAGGGGTCGAGTTTCATGGGGGTGGGGTCGAGTTTCATGGGGATAGGGGGATGGGGGCGGGATCAGGCTGATTTATGGCTGCGGAAGAGGGAGACGATGGAGAGGGCGAGGAAGAGGAAGAAGCCGACACGGGAGAGGCCTGCGGCGGCTCCGGCGAGGTGGCTGAGTCCGAGGATGCCGCTGAATCCGAGGAGGGCGGCGATCAGCGCGGCGGCGACGTAGGTGAGGGACCAGGAGGGCATGGGGTGGGGGGGGTGGGGGCTGAGGGGCCCGCCGAGCCGGAGAATCCCGGGCGGCTGCGGCTGGATGAGACATTCTGTGCACATCTGGGGCCAAGGAGTTCCTTCTTTTTTTAAGTCATTGAGAGAGAGTGGCTTGTGATTTTGTCGGGCTGGGTTGAGCCGAGCTGGGCCGGGGGGATTTCGCGCGTTTTGCGCGGCTAAGCTGGGCGATTGGGGCATTTTGCGATGGCGGCTGGGGAGGCTTCCCCATTGTAAAGGGGGATGGGCTGGAGGAAGGTATGGTGGAGGCTGCCATGGGGCTGGCCTCTTGATCATGCGGGCGGCGGGGCCCGGCGTTTGCTATGGACATTCTCATCATCGACGACAGCCGAGCCATGCGGGAAGCGATGGTGTTGGCGGTGGAGAGCTTAGGGCATGAGGGCGAGGCGGTGTCGGAGGGGCGGATGGGGTTGAGGCGGTTGCGGGAGGAGCGGTTTGATTTGGTGATCTTGGATTTGCGGCTGGGGGAGGAGGATGGTTTGGGCGTGCTGAGTGCGATTCGGAAGCAGCATCCTGGGCAGGCGGTGGTGATGGTGACGGCGGAGGGGACGATTGCGGAGGCGGTGGAGGCGACGCGGCGCGGGGCGATTGATTTTGTGGAGAAGCCGGTGCAGCTGGAGCGGCTGGGGCATGTGATGGGGTTGGTGCAGAAGACGCGGCATTTGGAGACGCGGCTGGCGGAGTTGGAGACGGAGGTGAAGGCGCACGTGATGGAGCCGCAGTTTGCGTCGCAGGATGCCTCGGTGCAGGGGGTCTTGGAGGTTTTGTTTCGGGCGGCGGATTCTCCGGCTTCGATTTTGATTTTGGGGCAGAGCGGGACGGGGAAGAGCGTGGCGGCGCGGGCGGTGCATGCGGCCAGTGGGTTGAGGGACCAGCCGATGGTGACGGTGAGTTGTCCGAGTTTGTCGCGAGAGTTGCTCGAGAGCGATCTTTTCGGGCACGTCAAAGGGGCCTTTACGGGGGCGCTGCGGGATCACTGGGGTAAAGTGCGGGCGGCGGAGGGGGGGACGCTGTTGTTGGACGAGATTGGGGAGTTGCCGCTGGAGTTGCAGCCCAAGTTGCTGCGCTTGTTGCAGGAGCACGAGTATGAGCGGCTGGGGGAAAACAAGACGCGGCGGGCGGAGGTGAGGATCATTGCGGCGACCAACCGGGATTTGGAGGCGGAGGTGGCGGCGGGGCGCTTTCGGGAGGATCTTTTTTATCGGTTGAATGTGATTACGGTGACGATGCCGCCGCTGCGGGAGCGGCCGGGGGACTTGCTGGCCTTTGCGGGGAAGTACTTGGCTTTTTTTGCGGCTCAGATGAAGCGGCGGGTGGTGGGGTTTTCTGCGGAGGCGGAGCGCTGCCTACTGGCGCATCCGTGGCCGGGGAATTTGCGGGAGTTGCGCAACACGGTGGAGCGGGCCGTGATTTTGGCGGCTGGCCCGGCGATTCTTCCGGGCGATCTTCCGGTGGGCATCCAGGGCGGCGGCAGCGCGGCGGCGGGCTTGCCGGTGGTGGGTTCGATGATGCGTTTGGAGGATTTGGAGCGGGAGCACATCCGCCGGGTGGTGGGGGCTACGGCCACGATGAAGGAGGCGGCTCGGGTGTTAGGCATTGACGTCGCCACGCTGCACCGCAAGCGGCGCCTCATGGAAGCGGAGGTGGCGGAGCTGAGGGTCGCCCATTCGGGAGGTTAGTTTTTTAGTGCTGAATCCAATTTCTTATGATAGAACTCGACCTTTTGACGACCCATGCGGACATGGCTTATTCCATACTAACTGGACTGGTAACGCCGCGGCCGATTGCTTGGGTGACCACGCTGAATGAGGATGGGAGCGTCAATGCGGCGCCGTTTTCTTTTTTCAATGTGTTTGGCGCGGAGCCGCCGCTGGTGATTTTTGCTCCGGGAGACCGCGGCGATGGGTCGCCCAAGGACACGGCGCGCAATTGTCGTCGCACCGGGGAGTTTGTGGTCAATCTGGTGGATGCGGCGTTGGGAGAGGCGATGGTGCGGACAGCGGCCTCGCTGCCGTATGGGACTAGCGAAACGGAGCAGGGAAAGTTGGCCACGGCGGCGTCGCGCACGGTGAGTGTGCCCCGGATCAAGGCGGCTCCGGCGGCCTTGGAGTGCCATGTGCATTCGATTCAGCAGATTGGGGAGAACCGGTTGGTTTTGGGGATTGTGAACCGCGTGCAGGTGCGGAAGGCCTTTTTTGACGAGAAGCGGCAGCGGATTCGCGGGGAGAAGTTTCATCCGCTGGGGCGCATGGGGGGGCCGGACGGGTATTGTCGCACGGATGGGCTTTTTGAGATGAAGCGTCCGGAGTGAGGGTGGCGTTCAGGCCTGGGCGGTGGGGCGGCGGCGGCGCATCAGGGCGAAGCCGCCGATCAGCGCGGGCGATCCGCCGAGGAGGCAGGCGGATGGTTCGGGGGTGGCGGCGACGGAGGGCCCTTGGCCGGCTAGGATGGTTTGATTGGCCACGGCGTTGAAGGCGGCGCCGAGCAGGGTGATTCGGGTGCTGTCGGCGTTGGTGGCATACTGCACCCAGCCATAATGGTAGTTGCCGCCGCCGAGGTTATACCGCAAGCCGGCGTAGGTGGAGAGGGAGTTGTCGACGGGTGATAGGTCGATGTTGCCGGAATAGCTGAGGCTGGTGCCAACGGTGGTGTCTGCGGCGATGAAGGCGGTACTGAGGGATAGCGGTGTAGCGTTAGCGCTGCCGACAAACCCTTGGGCGTACATGGGGGGGAAGGGATCATCACTGACGAAAAAGGCTGGCGTCAAATAGAGGGGCTGGACATTGCTGGGCCCGCCGAGCGCCACGGCCCATCCGCCGAGGGGGGTCCAGTTCATGTGCAGAGACTGCTGCGAAGGGATGATGGTGACGGTGGCATAGGCATCGATCGCGGCGGTGGCAGGGGCGATGAGGCTAAGGGAGGCGGATAGGAGGACTATCCGGGGGAGGTTTTTCATGGAATGCGTTGGTGTTGGGGAAGGGGCGGCGGGCGCCGGAGTCGCCTATCGCTCCTTCCGCGGGGGACGCTAGAAGTATGGGACCAAGCCACGGGAAAATGGGACGAATCAGCCGGGTGTGCCCAGGTGTGCCCAGGTGGGGCCTCGGCTGGTGGGGCGGCTCAAGGGGTCAGGGCGCGGCGGGCTCGCCGGGTGGCGGTGCGGCCGAGCGGGATTGGGTCGGGGAAGCCTTGCAGGCGGAGGTGGGCGACTTGCCGGCCGGTCATTTCGAGGCCTTGGACGGCGGCGGGGTTGACTACCAGGGAGCGGCTTAGGGCGATGAAGCCGTTTTTGTGGAGCAGGTCGAGCCAGTCTTGGAGGGGGCGGCGCTGCAAAAATTTGGATCCATTCAAGAGGTGGACGCGGCTGTAATTGCCCTCGGCGAAGACGGCGGAAATGGCCTCGGGAAGGACGCGGCGCCAATGCTTGGCGTCTCCTAACAGGATGTTTTCGAGCGGTGCGGCGAGGGGGAGAGCGGCGCGCAGGCGGTCGAGGGTGGCGGCGAGGCGCTCAGCTTTGAGGGGCTTGAGGAGGTAGTCGAGGGCATTTTCCTCGAAGGCGCGGAGGGCGTGATCGGCGTGGGCGGTGACGAAGACGACGCGGGTGCCGATGGGGACATGGGGCAGCAGGTCGAAGCCGTTTTCGGGCGGCATGGAGACGTCGAGGAAAAGGAGATCGGGTTTAGTGGTGGCGAGGAGGGCGATGGCTTCGGCGAGATCGCTGGCTTCGCCGAGGAATTGGACATCGGGGTGGTGGCGCAGGAGCTTGGTGAGATGCAAGCGGGCCAGGCGCTCATCATCGACGAGGATGACGCGGAGTGGGGTCATGGGGTGGGCGGCAGGGTGGGCCGGGCCAGCGGCAAGGTGACGCGGAGGAGGACGCCGTGGTTGTGCTGCAGGGGTTCGACCTTGGCGAGGGGGCCATAGATGAGGTCGAGGCGGCGGCGGAGGTTGGCTAGTCCGATGCCGGTGGAGGTGCCGCTGGGTGGCGTCATCCAGGTGCCGGAGTTTTCCACTTCGAGCACGAGTTGATTGGCTAGGAGGTGGGCCCGAAGGGCGACGCGCAGGGGGCGGGGGCTGGTTTGCATGCCGTATTTGACGGCGTTTTCCAGGAGGGGCTGCACTAGCGCGTGGGGGACGAGTTGGCGTCGCGCGGCGGCATCTGCGGTTAGGGAGTATTCAAAGCGTTCCTCGAAGCGGATTTTTTCGACTTGGAGGTAATTCGATAGGGCATCTAGTTCCTCGCCGAGGGGATGCATGGTGCCGTTTTGGGTGAGGGAAAACCGGAGGAAGTCGGCGAGTCGATGGGTGATTTCGATGACGCGATCGGGGTGGTCGGCTTCTGCGATGATGGAGTTGAGGGCGTTGAAAAGGAAGTGAGGATTGACTTGAGCGCGGAGCAGGTGGAGTTCGCTTTCGCGGGTTTCGGATTCGAGGCGGGCGAGGCGGAGGCGGGCGTGGCTCGTTTCCAGGAAGTAATTGATGCTGAGGTAGAGGGAGATCCAGAGGGCGTAGGCAAAGGAGCGGAGCAGGACGCTGGATTTGAGATAGATTTGGTCGGCTTCTGGGGGAAGGGGGTGGGCGAGGAAGTGGGCGAATCCGGCGGTCGAGATTTTGGAGTCGGCGGCACCCAGGGCCAGGGAACTGGCGAGCAGCAGGGGGATACCGAGGGCTAGGGAGAGGTGGCAATGCTTCCGGCCCCAGCGCAACAGGGGTCGCAACAGCCAAGAGGTGATGGTTAGGCCGAGGACGGCGCGGAACAGGATGGTGGGGAGCAAGAGGAGAGCCTGCGTGCGCAAGATACCCGCGGCCAAAAGGGAGATGCAGCTCCAGCCGAGCCCTTGAAGGATCCAAAACAACTTCGGCTTGTTGGCTAGGTCGAACCAGGATGGGGTCGCCGTGGGCAGGGGCAGCTCGAGGGGGGGGGTGGCGGGGGAGGTTGCACAAGAGGTAAGGGAGGGGGGCCGCGCTGGTTCATGGAGGGGATGTTCTTTTGATGATTCGGCGAGGAAGCGAGGTGGGGGAAGGGCGA
>CALQKQ020000267.1 GCA_943331195.2 Akkermansia muciniphila
AAGCGCCGCGGCTTCATCTTCCAGTCCTCCGAAATCTACGGCGGCAGCAACGGCTTCTGGGACTACGGCCCCCTCGGTGCCGAACTCAAACGCAACCTCCGCGACGCCTGGTGGCGCACCATGACCCGCGACCGCGAAGACGTCGTCGGCCTCGACGCCACCATCATCATGCACCCCGCCATCTGGAAGGCTTCCGGTCACGTCGACACCTTCGCCGACCCCATGGTCGACTGCCTCGTCACCAATAAACGCCTCCGCGCCGACCAAATCGAACCCCAAAACGGCATGGTCTACCGCTTCACCGGCGCCACCGGCTCCGGCGGCACCGCCAGCACCGTCCCCTTCGCCGCCCTCGCCCCCGCCGGCAAACCCCGCGACTCCGCCCTCAAAACCGCCCGCGCCTTCTACCTCGCCCGCGGCCTCCAAGACCCCCAGCCCCTCGGCGGCGAAACCGGCGAAAAAGTCGAAGCCACCACCGCCTTCAATCCCGAAAACGGCGCCCAATTGACCGAGCCCCGCATGTTCAACCTCATGCTCAAAACCCACACCGGCCCCGTCGAAAGCGAAGAAAACATCGCCTACCTCCGCCCCGAAACCGCCCAGGCCATCTTCGCCCAATACAAAAACGTCGTCGACTCCAGCCGCGTCAAGGTCCCCTTCGGCATCTGCCAAATCGGCAAAGCCTTCCGCAACGAAATCAACCCCCGCAACTTCACCTTCCGCAGCCGCGAATTCGAACAGATGGAACTCGAATTCTTCATCAAACCCGATGAAGCCATCGAAATCATCTCCGGTGCCGTCGCCCCCTGGACCGAATCCACCGACCTCACCACCCCCCAACCCAACTGGGGCTGGGAACTCTGGCACCGCTACTGGGTCGCCCAACGCACCGCCTTCTACCAGTCCATCGGCCTCGGCAACGTCATCCATTACTATTGGCAAACCAAGGACGAACTCGCCCACTACGCCCGCGCCTGCGTCGACATCCTCTGCGAATTCCCCTTCGGCACCGAAGAACTCGAAGGCATCGCCGCCCGTGGCGACTTCGACCTCTCCCAACACCAAAAACACGCCGGCAAACCCCTCGAATTCTTCGACGAAGAACTCAAAACCGCCGCCGCCGCCCTCCCCCCAGAGGCCCTCGAAGCCATGGTCCAACGCCGCCTCGCCGCCGAGCGCGCCAAAGACAAAGGCGCCCTCTCCGAAGCCGACGTCCGCGCCTGGTTCGACCGCCTCACCAAGGGTTTCTACCTCCCCCACGTCATCGAACCCTCCGCCGGCCTCGACCGCATGGCCCTCGCCGTCATCGCCAAAGCCTTCGACCAATCCGAAAAAATCGACCCCAAAGGCAAGTCCGAGACCATCACCGTGCTCCGCCTCCACCCCAGCATCGCCCCCATCAAAGTCGGCGTCTTCCCCCTCCTCAAAAATAAACCCGAACTCGTCGCCAAAGCCCGCGACGTCTTCCACCTCCTCAAAGGCAAACTCAACGCCTTCTACGACGAAAGCGGTGCCATCGGCCGACGCTACGCCCGCCAAGACGAAATCGGCACCCCCTTCTGCGTCACCATCGACTTCGAAACCCTCGGCGAAACCGGCCCCGAACTCGCCGATACCGTCACCGTTCGCCAGCGCGACGGCGCCACCCAAGAACGCGTCGCCATCCGCGACCTCCCCGCTTGGCTCCTCGCCCGCCTCTAAAACTCCTCAGGCTTTGGCTAGGCAAAAGACGCGCGGCGGGTAAGTTCATCCTCCGGCGCCGCATCCGCCCGATTCCCTGGATATTTTTTGCCCTCAGCCTCGCTCTCTCCGCTACCCAACATGAAATCCCGCTCGTTCCTCCTCGCCCTCACGGCCCTTCTCGCCTGCCCCCTCCTCCCCACCCGCGCCGCCGACCCCGCCCCCGCCCCCCCCATGGAAACCGTCACCCTCGCCACCGGCTGCTTCTGGTGCACCGAAGTCATCCTCCAACGCACCAAAGGCGTCCTCTCCGCCACCAGCGGCTACACCAACGGCAAAACCCCCAACCCCACCTACGACGACGTCTGCACCGGCCTCACCGGCCACGCCGAAGCCGTCGAAGTCGTCTTCGACCCCGCCATCCTCCCCTTCGAAACCCTCGCCCGGGTCTTCTTCGAGATGCACGACCCCACCACCCTCAACCGCCAAGGCGCCGACCGCGGCACCCAGTACCGCTCCGGCATCTACTTCCACTCCGAAGCACAAAAAACCACCGCCGAACGCATCAAAGCCGAACTCGACAAAGCCGGGAAATTCAAAGACCCCATCGTCACCGAAATCGCCAAAGCCGGCACCTTCTATAAGGCCGAAGCCTACCACCAGGACTACTTCGATAAAAACGTCCCCCTCAAAACCGGCAACTACCGCTACTGCCAGTCCAGCACCCTCCCCAAATTGAAAAAACTCGGCCTCCTCAAACCAGGCGACGAATAAGCCCCCTCGCCCCGCCCAGAGGTTGATCCATCTCCCCCCAAGATCGAAACGTCAGCTCCCTTACCCCATGAAGCTTCCCCTCCTTCTCCTCTGCGGCACCGCCGCCCTCCTCGCCGCCGCCCCCGCCCAGACCACCGGCAAAAACGCCATGCGCATCGTCGCCCGCGACCGCGGCGCCGATTACCTCCCGCGCATGCTCCAACTCACCGGCGAAAACGGCCTCCCCCAACCCCCCATCTGGCGCGTCATCGCCCGCGACCGCCAAAACGCCGTCCAAGAATTCTACGTCAGCAAGGATGCCATCCTCTCCGAAGGCCCCATCCCCCCCTTCAAGGCCAACGGCATCTCCGGCACCCCCCTGCCCATGCACCGCCTCAACATCGACTCCTCCGAAGCCTTCGCCATCACCGAACGCGCCGCCCGCACCGCCCGCATCGGCTTCGACCGCGTCCACTACCAATTGCGCTGCCTCGAACTCTCCCCCAACGCCGCCTGGTTCGTCACCCTCGTCGACCCCGCCGGCAACCGCGTCGGCGAAGTCTCCGTCGGCGCCAGCACCGGCGCCATCCTCACCCAACAGTGGTTCGTCCAACCCCTCAGCGCCCCAGTCCTCCCCCCTCCACCTCCCCGCAACTTCTGGGAACGCCTCAAACAAGGCTGGACCCACGGCACCCAAGGCGTCCGCCAAGGCGTCGGCAACAGCGCCGGCTGGGTCCAACGCAAAGTCACCCCCCTTCCCCCGCCCCCCAATCCCTACCCCGACGCCCGCTAACCCCAGTAGCCCAAACCATGGCGGCACCCAGGCCCCAGCAGCCCCAGGCCCCAGCTGCCCTTAGCCCCATGGGGGCGCCCTAAGGCAGCCCAGGGCAACGCCCTGGGTATAACCGGTTCCCCATCCAGCCCGAGCCCTGAAGGGGCGGCCCACCGGTTGGGTCGCCCAAAAAGGAGCCCCGCAACTCTGCCCCAAAGGGGCTGCGCATACCAGCCCAGGGCCAGGCCCTGGGTAAGGCCAAGCCCCCGATCCCCGCGTTCTGAAGGAACGCCGCACCGCCCCACCCAGCCGACGCAGGCCGCCCGATCCACCGCGCTACGGCCTTCCTTCAGAACCCACCGGTTCGCGGCCCAACCTTAGCGCGGCAGCATGATGTCGTCGGTCTCCAGCCCCGTCAGGACTTTCAGCCCCTTGAAAAGCCGGTAGAGGGCATAGGCCATCATCAGCAAACTGGGCAGCCCCACCACCAGGTAGCCCCAACCCGTCTGCGCCCCAATCCCCGCCGTGTATTCCGGCGTTCCAGGCACCTTGTCGTGCAAAAAATAAATCGCCAAAAAATAATTCAACACCGCACTCAATAACATCGTCGCCGTCAGCAACAGAGTGCTCGTCCACAACAACCACTCATAGCCTGCCTTGGTCCCCGATCGCTCAATCGCCGCCTCAATCTTCGCCATGTCCAACATGTCAGGATTCAACAGCAGCGTCTTCACCAAGGGCTTCTTCCCCCGGTGCGAAAAGAAAATCAACGCCGCCAACACCAGCGGAACCGAGGCTTCCTTCCAGGCAAACACTTGCGCACTCAGCGTCATCAGCCCCAAGCCCCCCGTCAAAAGCACGCTGATAAACCCAATCAGGGAAAATAAATTCCACTTCCGCCGCACCCAATAATCATACAGCTGATACCCAATCGGAAACAACAGCGCCACCACCAGCGACCCCTTCGGCCCCAGCTGCGGAAACCCCGTGTCCTTGTTGAAATTGGTCAAAATGATCACCGGCAGCAACACATTGAGCAACAGATTGGCCAACGGATTCTCCGGCTTAACCGCAGGCCGCGCCGCGCCAGCTTCCAAGGGTTTAGGTTCGAGTTCAGACATAGTTCACCTTCACCCTGGCACGGTTCCCCACCCTCAGCACCGCCGTTTTTCGCAAATTCCACCCATCCCTCAATCCTCAGGGCGGCAAGCCCTGCCGATCCATCTGCGTGGAAAATAACCGCGCCGACTTCCGCACCATCGACACCGGATCCTTCGCCGCCAAGCGCAGCGCCGTCCGCACCGACGCCGTGCTCCCCGTCGCACTCGAACTCAAAATAAATCCCTCCCGCCCCTTCAGCGGCCCCGAGGCCGCCCGCTTCATCGCCCCCCACAGCACCCCCGTCGGCAAGGTCTCCTCCGTGCCCAAATGCAAATGCACCGCATTCGGCAGCGTCAGCACCGAATACCCCGCCTCCCGCCGCGCCAAATACGCCCCCTGAAACCGCAGATTCCCCGGAGCCGAGGCCGCCCGCCACCGCGCCATGTCCCGCAGGCAATCCTCACAAAATGTCATCTGCAAACTCACTCCCATCCCCCGCTCCTGCGGCACATACTCAAACGCCGGATTCATCAAACATCCCCGCTTCCCACAATGCGCCCCATCCCCATGCGACGGATCCCGCGCCGCCCCCAACAAATGCGCCACCTCGTGCTTCAAAATCAAGCCCCCCAAGACATCCCCAAACCCCGCCTGATTGTAGTTCCGATCCACCACCACCGCACAAGGATAGGGAAACACCACCGCATGCGGATTCGTCGTCTTCAGCTGCGGATTCAACGCACTATTATAATATAACACATAAATATAGGCCGATCCCGGCGGCGGCCCATTCAGATAGCGCAGCGCCAGCGAAGTCACCGACGACGTCGCCGCCTCCTCCGGCGCGATCAGATCGCCCCGCACCACCCGCACTCCCCCTGGCTTGTCGCACTGCTCTCGCAAAAACGCCCCCATCTCATCCAACCACTCTTGCGGCGGCTCTGCCCCGCGCACCGCATCCACCTCCACATACAATTGTTTGTACGGTGCCCGCGCCGTATTCAGCAGCCACGGCTGCCAAAAGGTCACCTCCTGCGGCAGCGGACCTCGCCGCAATCCCCCCGCCGGAGACGCACACCCCCCCGCCAGCGCACTCAGCCCCACCAACAGCCACCGCAGCCACTCTTTTGTCATCATCCCAACCTTACCCCATGCTCCTCTCCA
>CALQKQ020000268.1 GCA_943331195.2 Akkermansia muciniphila
GAGGCTGGGGAGGCTGGGGGAGGCGCGCGAAGCGGCCAGGGGGCGCGTTGGGTAAGATGGCTTCGCCTGGCGGCGGCGTCGACTGGGGGGAAACTGATTTGGGCTTAAGGGCTTGCCCCAGGGGCTGGCGGGGATAAGTGCCGGAGAGGAGCGGTTAAGAAGTTGCGGGAGGGCGAGGGCTGGGGGAGGGTGGGGGATGCGATCAGACGATTTTACCATTTCGGGGATAGTGCAGGATTTTTACCCTCGGGTGGGTTTGGTGTTAGGGTCTGGACTGGGGGGGTTTACCCAGCGGGTGGAGGTAGCGGCGCGAGTGCCGTATCGGGATTTAGCCTTGCCGCAGAGTGGGGTGCCGGGGCACGACGGCGAGATGGTGTTGGGGACGGTGGGGGGGACGCGGGTGGCGATTTTGTCGGGTCGGGTGCACTTGTATGAGGGGCGCGGGGCGCGGGAGGCGACGGCTGGGGTGCGGTTGTTGGGGCAGTTGGGGGTGCGGCAGTTGATTTTGACGAATGCGGCGGGGACGCTGAATGATTCGTTTCGGCCGGGGGAGTGGATGATGTTGACGGACCACTTGAATTTGACGGGGGAGTCGCCGCTGACGGGGGGGCCGCAGTTTGTGGATTTGTCGGAAGTGTATAGTTTGGCGCTGCGGGCGCGGTTTTTGGCGGGGGCGGCGGCGCAGGGGCTGCGCTTGCATGCGGGGGTGTATGCGGGGCTGCGAGGACCGCAGTATGAGACGCCGGCGGAGATTCGGATGCTGCGGGCGCTGGGGGCGGATGCGGGGGGGATGAGCACGGTGTTGGAGGCGATCCAGGCGCGGGCGCTGGGGATGGAGGTGGCGGCCTTTTCGTGTTTGACGAATTGGGCGGCGGGGATGGCGGGGCCGCTGAGCCACCAGGAAGTGGTCGAGGTGGGCGCGGAAGCGGCGGGGGCGCTGGCGGATTTGCTGGAAGACGGGCTGCGGGCGCGCTAGGGGAGGGGGCGATTTCTTCGCTCGACGGGGGGGAGGTTCCGCAGTATAGGCTGATAATTAATACTCCTGAAAAATATGCGAATCCCCCGCTGGCTCTTTTGGTTGGTGCTCTATGGAGCGGCGACCTTTGGGTGGATGGTGTATTTCGAGCATGGGCCGGGATGGGAGCGGTTTTGGGCGGGGGCGCGGGCGGAGGTGGGGCGGGGATGGAGTGGGTTGGAGCGCTGGGCGGTGGGGAGGGCCGGGAAGTAGCGCGATGAGTTTTCGGGTCGAAATGTTGCAGGTGGCGCGCTTGGCGCCGGGGCTTTTGGGAGGGGCGGCAGGGTTGGTGGAGGGATTTTTGCGGAGTCGGATGACGGCGGAGGGGGCGTTTGGGGACCGGGAGGGCCGGGGAGATTTGTATTATACGGTGTTTGGGATGGAGGGGCTGAGGGCGCTGCAGCGGGAGCCGGCGTGGGAGGGATTGACCGCTGGGCTGCGGGGGTTTGGGGGCGGGGAGGGCTTAGATTTTGTGCATTTGTGCTGTTTGGCGCGGTGCTGGGGGGCGGTGCCGCGCGGGCTAGGGGTTTTGGGGGAGGAAGAGGCCAGCGATTTGCTGAGTCGAGTCGAGGGGTATCGGTCGGGGGATGGGGGTTTTAACCAGAGGAAGGGCTCGGCGCGATGCACGGCTTATGGCAGTTTGCTGGGGTGGGCGGCCCGGGGCGACTTAAAGGCACCTGGGGAGGAGGCCGAGGTGTTGCTGGGGTGTTTGCAGGAGTTGCGCTCTGGGGACGGGGGTTTTGGAAATGAGCCGGGAATGGCGCAGGGGAGCACCCCGGCGACGGCGGCGGCGGTGGCGCTGCACCGGCAGTTGCGGCGGACGCCGGATGCGGGGGTAGGGGAGTGGTTGCTGAAGCAGGTGCACGAGGGGGGTGGATTTAAGGCCATGCCGGGGGCACCGCTGCCGGACTTGTTGTCGACGGCGGTGGCGCTGCACGCTTTGGATGGGATGCAGGTTTCGTTTGCGGGGCAGAAGGAGGCGCTTTTGGACTTTGTCGACACCCTCTGGAGTGCGGAGGGGGGATTTCATGGGCACTGGGCGGACGACGAATTGGACGTGGAATATACGTATTATGGCTTGTTGGCGCTGGGGCATTTGGCGCTGTGAGGAAGCGTTTAGTGCTTAGCGGCGAGGCGGAGCTTGATTT
Organism: Akkermansia muciniphila; assembly: GCA_943331195.2. Taxonomy (GTDB): domain Bacteria; phylum Verrucomicrobiota; class Verrucomicrobiia; order Verrucomicrobiales; family V1-33; genus CAIZWU01. The sequence goes on from CALQKQ020000268.1 coordinate 2,164, forward strand.
TGCGGGGAGGAGGAACTAGAAGGAGGCCATGCCTGCTGTGTCTGCTTCGCCAAGTGCGCCTGCGCCTCTTATTGCTAAGGGGATGTGGGCCGTGTGGGTGGTGGTGCTGGGGTTTTTCTTTGGGTTTTTGCCGCGATTTGGTCCGGAAGGGGGCACGGCGACCTTGGGCTGGCTGATTTCTACCTGGACGGCGGAGACCAACTATGAGCACGGCTGGTTGGTGGTGGGGTTGACGATTTGGTTGGCCTGGCGGGCGCTGCCTGGGATGCGGGCGGAGGCGTGGCGGCCGGCGGCGCTGGGGCTGGGTTTTGTGGCGCTGGGGGTACTCTTTTTTGTGGGCGGGTGGCGGCTGATCCAGCCGCGCGTCAGCGTGGTGGCGCTGCCCTTTTTGGTGTTTGGTTCGGCGGTGTACCTGCAGGGTTGGGCGCGGGCGCGGCATCTGATTTTTCCATTGAGCATGGTGGCCTTTGTGATTCCGATGCCGGGGATTCAGCAGATGACGACGGGCTTGCAAATCATGGCCACGAAGATGGCGTATCATGCGACGCAACTGTTTGGGATGAAGACGGAGATTGCGGGGAACCGGGTGTACGATCCATCGGGCAACTGGGGCAACTGGGAGATTGATGAGGGCTGCAGTGGGATCCGCTCGATTGTGGCGCTGACGCTCGTGACCTATGTGTATGGGATGACGGCGCACCGGAAGTGGACGGAGCGGGGGGTGATTTTTGCGGCGTGCATCCCGATTGCGATTTTGGCGAACGCGGTGCGGGTGACGTCGATTTTGGTGGTGGCGCGGATCAATGTGGATTTTGCGAAAACCACGTGGCACGACTATTCGGGCTTTATGTCGTTTGGGGCGGCGCTCTTTTTGTTGATGTTATTGAGCAAGGTAATGCGCCAGGGCGTGAAGGCGCTGCGGCCCAAGGTGACGGTGACGCGGGTCGAGCGCCCGGGGGCGGCGGTGGCGGCGGAACCCAGTTCGGTGGATCTTTACTAACCGCTATGTTGAAGCGACTTTTCATTTTGCAAGCGGTTCTCGCGGGGGGGCTGAGCCTGGTATTTTTGTTGCCGAAATCGCCACCGCTGCAGCCCTCGGCGGTGTCGCTGGCGTTGCCCAATGTGCTGGTGTTATCGGGTTGGACGGCGGGGCCGAAGCTGGAGCCTTCGGAAAAGGAGTTGAAGGCATTGGCGCAGGACACGGATTTTGCGCGGCGCAGCTATTACCGAGCGGCTGGGATGGAGGCACCGCGGGGATCGCGGGAGATGCTGCAGGCGTCGATTGTGCTCTCGGGCAAGGACATCAATAATAGCGTGCACCGCCCGGAGCGCTGCTTGCCGGCGCAGGGCTTGAACTTGGTGAGCAGTCGCGATTTTCCGGTGGTGCTGCGAGGGGGGCAGCGGATCACCCTGACGCGGTTGCGGTGCACGGGGACGGATGCGGCGAGCAAGGCGAGCTATACGCATCTGAGCTATTATTGGTTTGTGGGGCATGACAGCGTGGAGCACAGCCACTACGGTCGGACGTTCAAGGATATGCGGGACCGGCTGATGGAGGGCTATGACCAGCGCTGGGCCTATATCACGGTGAGTGCCAACTTGGTGCGGGCGCTGGCGAAGGATGAAAATGGTCAGGATTTCATCACGAGCAAGCTGGATGAGGAGCAGACTGACCGCAGCGTGGAGGAGTTTGTGTCGGAGCTGGCACCGGAGCTGTTGGATGTGCGGGCGGTGAAGGAGTGGCACTAGGCGGGCGGAGCGGGGCCGGGATGAGAGAAGTGGAAGTGGAAGTGGAGATGTTGGGAGTGCCGCGCTGGGGGTTGAACCGGCCGCTGCGAAGGGGAGCCCATTTTCGTCTTAGGCCAGTAAGCGTTTGATCCTTGCACGTCTGAAAATAAGGGCAGCGGAGTTGCCCTATGGCAGGGTGAGGGATGAGAAGTCCGCATATTGGTGACCATTGCTCCGGGAGAACTGACATTGAGCGGTTGAGCAAAAGCGGTGTTTGACCTCTCCCCTCGAGCTACAGTCGGCTTCGTCAACCGCTAAAACCCGCGAGAAGCCAGAATTTGGCCTCTACTTATGGTCTGGCTACATCTAGAAAAGGAATGGACGAGTCGCGTGACAGAAAATCAACCCGCTGATTCAACCAAGTGCTCCGTTCTACGGCGAAGCCGTCTAGCCAATAGCACGGCTATACCTCGATACATTTTGGCACCGGCCACTGGGTATTCTTCCACAAACCCCAGAAATTGCTCCCGCTGCAAACACCACACGGTGCTCGCGACAGTGGCCACAACGTGTGCTGCAGCCTCAGTGATGGGTTCGAGCATTGTCATTTCGCCCACACATTCACCAGGCTGAACATATCCAAGGGTGAGTAACGCCTGATCCGAGGCTGCCACAACCCGAAGCTCTCCGCTTAGAAGCAAATGTAGAAATCCTTGCGGCTTTCCCTGTTCGACCAGCTTGTCTGATTTTAAATGGGAAACCGTCTCGCCATAGGCAAAAAGGGAGGCTCGCTCGTCGTCGGTGAGATCGACAACGATGCCATGGGCTGGTAAAGTATCAGAAACTGAAAAATTAAATGGGGACATATCGATTATTTAAGTGATTGGGTTTGCTTGGATTTTCGAGAAAGAGAGATGATAAGGATATTAGGGTGATGTTACTCTAATTCTGAAAAAGGATCTCGGGCCATTGGCGATTGGCGCGCTGTAGCGGATTTGAGGGGCGGTTCCGGTGTTTGCGATCAAGTTCCAAGCGCCGGGTGAAAGACTGATACTTTGTTCTCCAAAATAACTGATACCTTTAACATTAGGAGGAGGGGTAAAGGTCACGACCATATCGGGACCGATCCTCTGCCAGCTCGGAAGTAGGTCAATGCTGCTACGGTTTGGATCGAGACCAAAGGCAAATTCTATCAGATTGGTCAATCTATCGCCATCTGGGTCGGCGGAGTCTGCGGCGGAGGCAGTATTCGATGCCGTGCCGAGATTGATGAGACGCCACGCATTGAGGGGCGTGTTGTTGACCGTTATGGTTAAAAAGAGGGTTCCGGTGCCACTGGCATTGGATGCGCTAAGCGTCAGAGGAAAGGTGCCGGCGGCGCCCGGGGTACCGCTGATCAGACCGGTGAGGGTGTTTAGGCTCAGACCGGGAGGCATGGTTCCAGTGAAACCGTAGGAGGAAGGCGTATGGCTGGCGCTGATTTGATAGCTCAGCGGCTCTCCCTGGGTTCCGGTAACACTGTTAGAGCTGGAGATGTCTGGGGCCAGCACTGC
>CALQKQ020000269.1 GCA_943331195.2 Akkermansia muciniphila
AGGAAGTCGATGGTGGTCTGGGTACCGCGTTTGGCGGCGCTAGCTTGGACGATGTTGTCCGGCGTGATGTAGCCGGCGTCCTGCAAGAGGATGAGCAAGTGGTCTTCGTTGGAATACACGGTAAATTCTCCTTCGGGATGGGTGTTTGCCTGATGCTGGCATCGGGCGCAAGTCTGGATTGTCTTATTTTTGAATGTGGCGGTATTTCGGCTGCTGGCGAGTTAAACTGGCGTGAAAAGGGGCTTATTTTGCGCGGTATTCGACGACGTGAGAGGAGGGCCAGCGGACTTTGGGGGCGAGGGCGTAGGCATCGTCTGGGGAGCGGAAGCCGACGGGGCAGAGAACGACGGCTCTGAAGCCGGAGTTGAGGAGGCCGAGTTCCTGGTTGAGGGGGTCAGGGAGGAAGCCCTCCATGGGGCAGGCATCGACGTTGAGGAGGGCGGCGGCGAGCATGAATTGGCCGAGGGCGATGTAGGCCTGGCGGGTGGCCCATTCGGGGAGGTCGGTGGCGAGGGAGCCGACGTTGAGGAGGCAGCCGGCCATGAGGTCGCGGAAGCCCTGGAGGGCATCGGGGGTGGTGCCGCGGAGGGAGGCGGTGTGGGCGATGTATTGGTCGATGTAGGCGGCGTCCATGTCTTGCTTGGCGCAGAAGACGACGAGGTGGGAGCAGTCGACGACTTGGCGCTGATTCCAGCAGTGGGGGAGGAGGCGGGCCTTGAGGTCGGGGTCGGTGACGACGATGAATTTCCAGGGTTGGAGGCCGAAAGAGGAAGGAGTGAGAACAAGGGAGGCCTCGAGGGCGTCCCAGGTTTCTGAGGGGATGGAGCGCGAGGGGTCGAAGGCCTTGGTGGCGTAGCGCCATTGGAGAGCTTGGAGGATGGAAGCCTGGGGGACCGAGTGCATAGCGGCGGGTGCCTAAGCGGGTTGCTGACCGTGCGCAACTGACAGTGAAGTAGAATTCACATTTTGCGAGGGTGGGGTGGCGAATTAGGGATCGGGGAGTCGATCGAGGAGATCGCGGAGGGCGGCGTCGAGTTGGGCGGTGAGGGGGCAGGGAGCGGTGAGGGGGCGGTGGTTGCAGGAGGCGACGGGGAGGATGCCGTGGACGGAGTTGGTGAGGAAGAGGGCGTCGGCGGCGGCGAGGTCGGCGGGGGAGAGGGCTTTTTCGAGGCAGGGGACGCCGAGTTGGGGGCAGAGGTCGAGGACGAGGCTGCGGGTGATGCCGGGGAGGCAGCCGGAGCTGAGGGAGGGGGTGAGGAGCTGGTTGCGGTGGACGAGGAAGAGGTTGTTGAGGGCGCCTTCGCAGAGGTCGCCGGCGGTATTGAGGAGGAGGGCTTCGGTGGCACCGCGGGAGGTGGCCCAGTCGAGGGCGAGGGGGTGGTCGGCGTAGGAGGTGGATTTGAGGCCGGAGAGGGGGCTGAATTCGTTTTGGCGATAGGGGGCGGTGAGGAGGTGGGCGGGGCCGGGCTTGGGGGGGCTGGGGAGGAGTCGGATGAGGAGGTGGCCGGGGTCGGGGGCGAGGGAGAGGCCGGGGGATTGGGCAGCGGCGAGGGTGAGGCGGAGGCGGTGGGGGGAGGAGGGGGCGAGGGCGCAGAGGGCGGCGATGGCGTGGCGGAGGTCGGGCTCGCTGGGGGGGAGGAGGTGGAGGCGGGCGGCGGCGGCGTGGAAGCGGGCGAGGTGGCGGGTGAGGGCGAGGGCTTGGCCGCGATGGACGGCGAGGGTTTCGAAGATGCCGCGGCCCCAGAGCCAGCCTTGGGAGGTGGCGGGGACGAGGGCGGCGGCTTCATCGATGAGTTGTCCGTTCCACCAGACGGGCAGGGGGGCGCTCATGGAGCGTCAGGTTTGGGCTCGAGGTAGAGGGCGGGATGGAGGGTGAAGTCGCTGCTGTTGAGGTCGTCGTTGTAGCCTTCGATGGCGAGGACGTTGGGGCCTGCTTTGAGGAGGTTTTGGGGGATGGGGAGGGAGAAGAGTTGGAATTGGCCTTTGGCTTCGTGGGAGCTGACGCCGCGGATGGAGTCGAGGGAGCCGCTTTCGGCGTTGACGCGGAGGACTTCCTTTCCGTTGAGGTAGGCGATGAAGCCGTCGTCGTAGGAGATATTGAGGCGGAGGCGGAGGGGGGAGGTGACGTTGCTGAGGTCGAAGGAGTGGCGGATGCAGAGGTAGCGGAAGTGGCCGCGCATTTCGGGGAGGAGGGTGGCGTCGTCGTTGTCGTCGTAGCCGAAGCCTGCGGGACCGGTGAGCCAGCCGGTGGGGGTGAAGGCAGGGGACTGCCAGTCTGGGGGAGGGGTGGCACCGAGGAGGTAGTGCCAGGTGCTGCTGGGGGGGATGAGGGCGATGGCGTCCTTGGCGAGGGCGGGTTGAGGGTCTTTGGCGGGGTCCTTGGGGAGCATGGGGACGGAGCGGGGGCCGGTGAAGGGGGGTGGTTGCCAGGGGGCGGCGAGGCGCTGGGGGGTGACGTGGCCTTCTTTGCGGATTTGGAAGGTGTCGCGGATTTCGCCCTGGGAGTTGAGCATGAAGGCGGTGAGGGCATTGCCTTTGAAGTCGAGGAGGACGGAGCCGAACTCGAGGAGGGAGGCGCGCATGACGGGGCTGGGGCGGGGTTCGCGGGAGAGGGTGGTGCCGCCGTGGCCGGTGACGACTTGGACGGTGCCTTGGTGGGGGACGAGGCCTTGGCTTTTGCGGTAGGGGCCTTGGGAGGCGGGGTTGCCGTCTTTGTCGTCGAGGATGACATTTTCGGCGACGGTGGGGGTGGCGTAGGCACCGTCCATGAGCATGGAGCGCTCATAGATGTGGGAGTGGCCGCAGAGGACGAGGTCGACGCCGCCGGACTCGAGGATGGGCATGATCATGGAGCGCATTTCCACGAGTTGGAGTTCTTTGTCGCTGTCGTGGGAGCCTTTGGTGTAGGGAGGGTGGTGCCAGAAGGCGACGAGGAAGTCGGCTTTGGTTTTGTCGAGGTCGGCTTTGAGCCATTGGGCCATGGCGCCGGCGGGGTCGCGGGCGAGGTCGTGGGAGTTGAGGCAGATGAAGTGGATTTTGCCGAAGTCGAAGGAGTAGTAGGCTTCGGTGCCGCTGGCGAGGCCGCCGGACTGGGCTTGGGTGGGGCAGATGTAGGCGTCGTAGTAGGGGCCGAGGCCGGTGGCGCCGCTGGAGTGGGTGCCTTCGTGATTGCCCATGGAGGGCCAGCAGACGGTGTTGCGGAGGGTAGCGGCGTAGGATTCGAAGAAGTAGCCTTGGAATTCGGAGTCGAGGCCGGAGCCGTAGGCCATGTCGCCGACGTGGAGGTAGCCGTCGAGGGTGCGGTTTTCTTGGCGGAGCCAATCGCGCATGGCGGTGTGGACGGCGAGTTGGGCGCGGTTGCCGGTGCCGCTGTCGCCGACGACCCAGAAGAGGGCGTCGCGCGGGGAGCCTGGTGCAGGGAGGGTGCGGAAGGAGCAGTGATCGGCGGGGCCGCTGAGGTCGTGGCCGTCGAGGGAGATGGCGTAGTGGTAAAGGGTGTCTGGGGCGAGGCCGGTGAGGTCGGCTTCGAATTGTCTGGTGCCTGAGGGAGCGGCGGAGAGGGCGAGTTCGGTGGACTGGGGGGGGAGGTCGCGGGGGGATTTAAGGGTGAGGATGCTGGAGGCGGGGAGGGTGTGGTCGAGGGCGTTGGGGGTGGAGCCGAAGCGGAGGCCTGGGGTGCCGGGGGCTTGGGAGCGCCAGACGATTTTGACGCCTTGGGGGGTGGCGCATTGGAGGTAGGGGCCGCGGCTGAGGGGGGCCGGGGGGGCGGCGAAGGCCGAGGGCAGGGCGGCGGCGAGGAAGAGCAGGGGGAGGAGGCAGCGCATAGTGGTGGGGGGAGGAAGTGGGGGTGAGGGCCCCCTGGGGGGAAGTCCTCAGCGGCCGAGGAGTTGGCGGAAGCTGCGCTCGAGTTCGGCGTCGCTTGGTTTTGGGGGAGGCGGAAGGGGGGCGGGCGGCGCGGCGGGAGTGGCGGAGGGGCGCGGAGCGGCGGGAGGGCGAGGGGCGATGCCTGGGGGGAGGGTCATGCGGGGTTCGGCCTGGGGGGCGGGGATTTTGGGGAGGATGGCGGGGGGCTTGAGGTCGATGGAATCGATGGGGGCACCTTCGGGGCCGCTGAGGGTGAAGGCGAGGGAGCGCCAGCCTGGGGAGGTGGGCAGGAAGAGGTTGGGGTAGTCGGGTGGGAGGCTGGCAAAGTAGGCGTCGTTGGCTTCGATGACGAGGTTGCCGGAGAGGCTGGTGCCGGGGATGGCGGTGAGGTCGCCTTTGAGGCGGAGGAGGCCGTCGGAGGTGGTGGCGGCGAGTTCACTGAGGTGGGTGCCTTGGGGAGTCCAGGCGAATTGGCCGGTGAGGCTGGGGAATTCGAGGAGGGAGAGTTCTGGTTTTTGGAGGAGGGCGGCGATTTTGTCGACGAAGGGGAGGCCGCGGAGGACGAGGCCTTTGATTTTGAAGGGGCCGCTGAGGGAGGCTGGGGGGCCTTGGTGAAAGTGGCTGAGCCACTGGGTGGCTTCGGCTTGGAAGGTGCCGAGGACGGAGGTGGCCCAGGGGTCTGGGAGGAGGTGTTTGAGGAGGAGGGGGGCGATTTCGGCGCGGAGTTGGAGGCGGCCTTGGGGGGTGAGTTCGGCGGAGCCGCTGAGGCGGACTTCGTGGTCGGCGGTGAAGCCGAGGCGGGCGCTGATGATTTCGAGGGTGGTGCCGTGGAGGGTGGCGTTGAGTTGGCGGATGGGGAAGGGGGGCCAGGCGGCGGTGTCGAGGAGGCCGCCGGACAATTCGAGGAAGAGGGTTTGGTCGGCGTTGCGGAAGTTGCCCTGGAGGTTGTTGAGGGATTCTGGTTTTCCGGAAGGGCCGGGCCAGGAGAGGTTGAGTTGGGCGAAGCTGCCGCTGTCGACGAGGATGGCGGCGGGGTCGGAGGTCATGCCGAGGCGGAAGTTGCCCGGGGAAGCGGGGCCGCGGTCGACGGGGAGGGGGATGGACTTCCAGCGGGTGGCGTCGTCGAGGTTTTTGAGGGGCTGGAAGGCGAGATCGGCGCGGCCGATGCGGAGGGAGCGGATCATCCAGTCGTCGGCGAGCCAGGAGCTTGGGGTGAGCTGGGCGGTGAGGTCGGTGAGGGTGAGGGACTGGAGTAGGTCTTGGGGCAGGGGGGAGAGGGAGAGGGAGCTGTTGCCGAGTTGGTCTTGGCTGAGGTGGCGGAAGCGGGCGAGGGAGGTGGGGCGGCCGACGAGTTCGGAGAGGCGGCGGGCGGCGTTGACGCGAAAGCCTTCGCCTTCGAGGCGCCAACGGTTGAGGAGGCGGAGGCCGAACCAGGCGGCGGCGGCGGCGAGGAGGAGGGCGAGGAGGGCGAGCAGCCAGAGGCGGCGGCGGGGGGCGTGGGGAGCCTCGCGGGAGGGGCGGGGGCGCGGGGGGGCGGGAGCGGGGCGGCGCGGAGGGGGGAG
>CALQKQ020000270.1 GCA_943331195.2 Akkermansia muciniphila
AGTCCTGGGATTCTGGCGATCGACGGCAGCGGCAAGGTCGGCATCGGCACGACAACTCCCACCGTCGCCTTGGATGTCACCGGATCCATCAAGGCCTCGGGCGACCTCACGGCAGCTAATATTTCAACCGGACAAATCAGTTCATCCGGCCGCGTGATGACGAATTCGCTTGAGTACTGGGGTTCTGGCGGTCCAGGCGGTGCCTTGTGGCAGAAGAGTGCAACTACTTGGCCGACCAATACCTCCGCGGTGAATGGCGAAATGGTGCTGTTGGGATCGCCGAAACTCCACTTGGCCACCGCCAATGGCGGTGCGGCGGTGATGACGCTCTCCGGCAGCAATGTCGGCATCGGCACGGCAGCTCCCACCGTCCCACTCGATGTGACTGGGGCGGTCAAGGCTAGCACCACGATCGCGGCAGGCACTACCATCACAGCGGGCGGCAAATCGGTGCCAACCTCGGATGAGAACAACCTCAAGATTGTGCGGGGCACGGTCAAAGCGGATGGGACCAAGTGGTTCGGGGATGGTTTCACGGTCGTAAAAGTGGCTGGGACTGGACTCTATCAAATCAACTTCACGACCCCGTTCAGCTCAAGTCCGTCCGTTACAACATCCGTCACGGGGCGTTGGGGAATTAAGGCTGAAGTTTATGATGCTGCTCGCACGACATTTCCTACCAATGGTACCGATAACCTGTATCCGGGGGCGGGTGGCTTCACGGTGGGGGTCATTGATGTTGGCAGTACAACAGCGTACAACTTTGGTTTCCAATTCATCGCCATCGGTCCGCGCTGAGGGAGGGCGGAACGCCACAACCGACGAATCCGATGCGCTCTGTCTTGACCATCATCTCTGCCCAGACTGCTTCTTCTCGTAAGGCTACGCGGGCCGAGTCCCAAACCAGGTGCGGGGTGGCTGATGCATTGCCGTCATCCGATGTCTAGTTGACCGGGTTTTTCCTCTTCTTCGCCCCGCTTTGCCGTTCCGACACGATTTCTTTACCCTCCGCACGTTTCCGCCCGTTATGAATTCACGAGTCCTCACCTTGATGGTCGCCCTCGCCGCGCTGTTCTGCGCCTCGGCGGCCCACGCTCAGTTTGAACTGAAAGGTGGTGCGACCAACCTCCTCGACAAGCGGCGGGCGGGCGGCTCGCCGACGGTGTCCGGTGCTGGGGTGCTCACGGCGATCACGGTGCGCGGTGGGGGCAGCGGTTATGTGAGCGCCCCGGTGGTGAGCATTGCGGCCCCCGCCAGCGGCACGACGGCCACGGCCACGGCCACGATCACCGCCGGGGTGGTGACGGCGATCACGATCACCAGCGGGGGGAGTGGCTACAGTGCCGCCCTTCCTCCAGCGATCAGCATCGCGCCGCCCAAGGTGCCCACCGGCACGCCAGTGACCAACGTCCAGTTCGCCGGACGGGCGACCACCGCGGCCACGGCCGGGCCCATCTCCACGGCTGGCCTCACGGCGGGCCGTTATCCGCGTGCGATTAAGTCCAGCGGTGGCGTGAGTGTCACCACGATAGTGCAGACTCGGGGTACTTTCGGCTACGCCTTCGCCTCCGGAGTCCCGCGCTATTTCATGGGGGATGAAATCAAGCGGCCGTCGGTCAGTTGGGATGGCGCGCCGCTGGCGGACAGCCGATATTGGCGGGCCCAGCCGGTGCAGCCGGGCGAGGTGTTCACCTCCGTGCGCCTGACCAATACCGTGGACGGACTGACCGAGCCGCTGCTGCCCGCGGGCACCGTCGCGGTGACTAAAAGTTCCACCACCAGCAGTATGGTGGAGGTGACCAGCGTGCCGACTGGCCTCACGGTCGGTGCTACCCTGCTGGGGCGCGAGGTGCAGCTGATCAATGGCATCACGCTGTCGTTGTCCGGGTCGGCTAATGCCAACATCACCGCCAGCACTTTCAAGCCTTTTCTGCCTTACCAGCCTTACTATTACAGTCCCCACGCGGACAAGGTCTTTGCCAGTCAGACCGGGCGGGTGGCGGTCACCTGGGTCTCGGCCGTGCCGGATACCTCCGCAGCCGGTGAGTCCACCCCGACTTATAAGTTCCGCCGCGAGACCTTCGCGGTTTCATCCGCCGCGCAAACCGAGCCGCGGGTGATCTACTGGACCGAGAAAACCTTCGATGGCCCGATGGTCCGCATCCCGACCGGCCGCATCGTGCGGGTGAATCCGGTCTTCAATTCCTTCGTTCCCGGCCAAGCGGTGGAATACACTCCGGTCGGCGGATCCAGCAACCCGGGCTTCTCCGCGCCGGGGGAGCCGCGCACGCTGTGGTTCGACACGCTGTCTGGCTTGCCCGCGCTGCGCGCCTACAATGCGGAGGGCCGCGTCTTTGTCGAGTATCTGGGCCGCGAGATCCAGGGCGAACTCGGCCGCCACGAGTTCCTCGGCGCCGACATCGTCGAAATTCGCCGCAGCGCCGAGGTGTTGACCCTCGTGACTCCGCTGGGTGAACAACTCCGCCCCCGCCAGGGCCCCAAGGAAAACGGCGACGACCAAATGAGCCCCGCGCTGCCCACCCTGGCCACGGCGGTAGCCGGCAAGCCGCTCTATGGCACCTTCATCCGCCCGGACGGGATCACTGACTACTTTGCCGAGCGCGAGAACCTCAATCCGGACAACATGGTGCTCTACTGGATGGCGAAATTCGACGCCTCGCTCCACGCCGTTTCGGGCGATGCAGTTGCTGGACTGGATATCTCGTGGCCGGTGGCCAAGCGGAGCTACCTCCACGAGTGGCCTGCCAGCCCAGCCGACTACCAGCCCGTCAACGTCACCCAGACCGGCGCGGACGCCACCCTCGGCCCAAAATTTGAAGCCATCAGCCTGCCGAGCGTTGTTTTCCAGGACGATCCGGCGGAGCTGGAGTCGGAAATCGACGGAGCCAGCCAGCGGCTGCTGGTTAAGTTCACCGCTAGCAGTCCGGACCGACGGAACCGCTCGCTGCTCAAGTTCAGCTCGGTGGCGGGGGCCCAGTATGTGCGCTTGTGGATCGAGTCGGAGGACGCGCTGGGCTCGCCCGCCGTCGCCGATAATCCTGCGACGACAGCGGTCAATGAAACCCAGGCAGCGGTTTATACCCTCAACGACCTGAATGGCGACGGGGTGCGCGACTGGTCGCCCGCGACGGCCCTCGGCGCCACCACTGGCGGGCGCACGGCGGCCATGGTGGGCGGCCGCATTGAGGCTCCGGCAGGATATGAACTCGCCGGTCATATCACCAGCGGCGACTGCTATTCCCCGGCTGCTTATGTGAATCCCCTGGGCGACGCCGGCTTCGCCGCTGCTGCGGCCGGAGCCATCATCCCGGTCAACGCCTTGTCCGGACGCAATCAACTGTCCGTCTGGTGGTTCAGGAAGGTGTCCTTTCCCGCCGCCACCAAGATCGCGTCGTTTTACGTGCCCGCCATCGCCGCTCGATACGACGTGAGCTGGCCGGTGAATCCGCAGGAACTGGTGATGGCCTCGCTCAAGGGCTTGGAAAACCCGGGCCTCACGTCCGTCCAGACCTCCGGCAGCATCTATCGTCAGCCGGATCCGGCGCTGCCGGGCTTCAACCCCAACGAAGAGCACGGCCTGCTGATTGATGGCAATGTCTTTGCCCTGCGCGATGACTTGAACCTCGCCACCAGTTCTCAGCCCTTCGTCCTGCTGCAATACACCGAGGCCGGGGACAAGCGTCCGGCCATGCGCGTGGCCAAGGTGGTCCGCGCGACCGTGCCTTATCCTTTGGTTTACAACAAAATCGCCGGCACGCCGCTTACCCCGCCGCTGCCGTTGGCGCTGCTGCCGCTGCCCAAGCGGGCCGACAAATCGGTGCGCAATGAAGAAGTGGCCGTTCTTCCGGATGCCTTGCCTTTGCTTTCCAATGGCGAGGCGCCTCCCGCCTTCATCGCGGCGTATGGCAAGTTCACCTTCGAGGACCGCAAGGGGATGCATTGGCTGTTCCGCGGCCCGCACCGGGGTGAGGTGGGGGCAGTCACGCCGCCGAGCTTCGGCATGAAGTTCTATTACAATCAGCGGGAGGACTTCGATTTCCCGGCCTTGGCCCTGAACGCGCAGCCCGCGCCGGGCAGCATCCAGCCCTTCATCGCGGATACCGGCGGCGGCTCTTCGGTCACCCTTACCTATCTGCCCAAATGGCCGGACGACACGTCCCTGCCGGTGGCGCAGCGGGAAGTGGTTCCGGCCCTGGCGATGGCGGAGACCCTGGGCAAAGCCAAGGCTAGCTCCACCAACGGCGGCGGCCTGCCCCAAGTGCTCGGCCAAACCAGCGCCCAGGTGATCTACCAGCAATCTCTGGCCATGAAACTGAACGCGGAATCGGTGGCTTTGCACGATCCGATCCGCGCAAAGACTTCCGCCCTGGACAAACTGCTCCCAGGCCTGCGGACCAGCGACTATGCCGGCAAGACCTATTTCCAGGGCCTCCCGCCCAACCTGCAAAACCGCTTCTATTACGATGCCGTTCAGAAAACCCTGGTGCTCGTCGGCGAGTTTGTCGACGAGGTCGCCACGAACGATTATTTCAATCTCAACCAGCTCAGCCAGCAGGAGGTTGACGCTCTCATCGCCCTTCTCCCAAGCGCTGCCGCTGCGGCGGACAAGACGGTGTGGGCTAACGCCATCAACGGGCTCTCGACTAAGGTCGAGACCTTCCGTGAGAGCACCACGGTGCCGGGCACCTACGTGGTGAGCCCCGCGCTGGATCAGAGGATCCCAATCAAGGGACGCTCTGACATCACCGATCCGGACGCGGCGGTAGCCGGCTATGCCCTGTGTTCCACGGGCACCGCCACCGGTTATGTGACACTGGTATTTGGCAATGGCCGGGCCTTCACCGATTCGGGAGATCCGGTGCAAATGCAGATCATCAAGGTCGTTCCCGACCTTTACCCGGGAGACCTCAAGGTGTTGCTTTCGTCCAACCCGCTCGATGAAAAGGTCACCGTGCGCCACAGCGGCGACTACGGCGGTCGGCCGGAGAACTTCGAGTTCCGCTACCGCTATGCTTACAATGACAGCAGCGGCCAGGCGCCGATTCTGCCGCTTGATAACAGCACCCCGAGCCTCACTTGGATCAACCCCGATAACACCCCCTACAGCCTCGGCGGTTCGATCTTGGTGGGGGCTGACCCGGCTGCGGTCATCAGCAATCCCGCAGTGCTGATGGGAGATGTCAATTTTACCATGAGCTACCGGCTCAAAGCGCAGGGCAGCGTCGCCGCTGGAGTGTGGTCGACCTGGACCCGCCCGGCCCTCGTCGAGGGCTGGATCAAGCGCGTGCTCGCCAAGATCACGCCTTTCAACCAGCGGATGACCGATCTCTACAGCAACTCGATCAACACCGATGTCTCCATGCTCACCCAGGCCGGCACCCGCTGGGAGGGCGACATTGC
>CALQKQ020000271.1 GCA_943331195.2 Akkermansia muciniphila
GCCGGCGATGCCGGGGTTTTGCCAGTAGGTGTGGTAGCCTGGCTGGTGGTGGATGGCGAGGCCGAGGTGGAAGGTTTGGCCGGGCTCGATGGTGGTGGCGTCGCAGACGAGTTCGATGGATAGGCCCTGTCCGGCGAAGTGGGCGGGGAGATCTGCGGCGGGGGCGGGGGCGGCGAGCAGGGCAAGGAGGAGCCAGAGGAAGGCGAAGCGGGGGGGCATGGGGGAGATACCAGGAGGGGGGGGTGGATTTATCAAGGGGGGGGGGCGGGGATGGGGGGGAGTGGGAGAAAGGGCTTGGATCCAGCGTAAATCAGGACATGGCTTGTCTTTCCATGTGTGCCCGTCCTATTTTGCTTGGTGGTTCTGTGATCAGTTTTCTTGCTGCGATGCCGCTGGTGGCGCAGGATACGGCGGCGCGTCCGGTGCCTGGGCATTCGGTGCACGGCAGCACTTTTAGTGAGGGGCCGCGGCGGCGCGGGCCGCTGTTGCCGGGGATGGGGGAGGTTTCCTTTCCGGTGACCACGGCGAATGGGGAAGCGCAGCAGTGGTTTAACCAAGGGGTGGGGCAGTTGCACGGATTTTGGTACTGGGAGGCGGAGCGCTCCTTTCGCACGGTGTTGGCGCTGGATCCGGCTTGTTTGATGGCGAACTGGGGTTTGGCGATGGCGAGTTTGGACAATACGGATCGGGCGCGGGCTTTTGTGGAGAAGATGACGGGAGCGGTGTTAGATCCGCTGAGCGCGCGGGAGCGGCTTTGGATGGAAGCGACGCGGCGCTATTTGCAGCCGCAGAAGGATGAGGGCGAGCGCAAGAAGATGGTGCGGCAGTTTCTGAGCGATTTGGAAGACATCGCGGCGACCCATCCAGAGGATTTGGAAGCGCGGGCGTTTGTGTTGGGTTTGCAGTGGGGCAAGCAGTCGGCGCTGGGCATGGACAATGCGAATCATTTTGGGATGGACGCGATTGGGCAGGGCATTTTAGCGCAAAACCCGCGACATCCGGCGCACCACTATCTGATTCATTTGTGGGATGGCGACAAGGGTGCCCGGGCGCTCAAGGCGGCGGCGATGTGCGGGCCCTCGGCGTCGGGGATTGCGCACATGTGGCACATGCCGGGGCATATTTATTCTGGGTTGCAGCGCTGGGCGGACGCGGCTTGGCAGCAGGAGGCGGCGGCGCGGGTGGATCACTTTCAGATGATCCGCTCGCACACCATGCCGGATCAGATTCACAATTTTGCGCACAACAGCGAGTGGTTGGTGCGCAATTTGAACAATCTGGGGAGGGTGCGGGATGCGCTGACGATTTCGACGAATTTGATCGAGATGCCGCAGATTCCGCGTTCGGCCAAGGTTGAGGACAAGCCCAATCAGCAATACAGCGACGAGCGCGGGGCTTGGGATCACGGGACGAATCGGTTGCGGGACACTTTGCTGATGTGGGAGCGCTGGGAATTGGCGCTGCAGTTGGCGGAGACGCCGTGGCTAGGGGAGGCTGGGGGATTTGACGACCGCTGGAAGCGCCAGCAGTTGATCGGGATCGCGGCTTTTCGGACGGGGGATAGCGCGCGGGGGGAGGCCACGATGGGGGCTTTTGTGAAGCAGATTGCGGGGTTGCGGGCGGAGCGGGCGGCGGCGGTGGATGCGGCGGATGGGCAGGCGCGCCGGGAAAAGAAGGACGGCAACGCGATTCAACAGGCGATGGCGGAGGCGCTCAAGCCGTTCACGGCTAAGCTGGATGCCTTGGAGCCGGCGCTGGCGGAATTGCAGGTTCTCGCGGACTTGGCGCAGGGGCGCAAAGAGGAGGCCAAGGCCAAGTTAGATCAACTCAAGGGGGTTCACGAGCAGCGGATGATTGCGATTCACTTGCAGCTAGGAGACATGGACAAGGCGGTGGAATTGGCGACGAGTTATGCGGCGCGGAGCGATGACCAGGTGCAACCGCAGGCGATTTTGACGGATGTGTTGTGGCGCGCGGGCAAGCGGGAGGAAGCGCTCAAGGCCTTGGCGACGTTGCGGCCGCTGGCGGGTTCGGCGGACCTGGAGAGTCCGCTGCTGGCCCGCTTGGGTCCGGTGCTGGAGGCGGCGGGGATTGCGGGCGACTGGCGGCAAGCAGCGGCGGCGGCTTCCGACGTGGGCGAGCGGCCGCCCTTGGACGGTCTGGGGCCGATGCGGTGGGAGGGCTGGATGGCGCCGAGTTGGACGGCGACGGCTCCGGATGGCAGCCAGCCTGGCCATGCTAGCCTAGCGGGTAAGCCGTATGTGGCGCTGTTCGTGTTGGGCGGCTCTTGTGCGCACTGCAACGAGCAGCTGAAAGCTTTTGGGGAGAAGAAGGAGGCCTTTGTGGCGGCGCAGTTGCCGGTGGTGGTGGTGACGACGGATCCGGCGAGCGAGATTGCGGGGGAGACGCCGTTTCCGACGTGGAGCGGGGCGGATGGGGCGGCCTTCAAGGCGCTGGATGCGTGGGACGACTTTGAGAGCCAGCCGCTGCACACCACGGTGTTGGTAGATGGGTCGGGGAGGATTCGGTGGCAGCACAGCGGCTATGAGCCGTTCATGCGGCCGGATTTCTTGCTGGAGGAGGCGCAGCGGCTGTTCAAGTTTGACCGCTCCCGCCCGGAAACCCTGGCGGTAGTCCATTGAATGACTGCTGCGGTGAGGGAGTGGATATGGCAACGCGAGCTCGACAGGTGCCTGATGGCGGGTGAGGTGCCGTGGGCGCGCTGGGCCCGTGCCGATGGGGCGGGCGCTGGCGGCGAGCGGCGCGGCGCTGGGCCCGGACTCCAATGACGAGCGATTTCTTTTTTTTATCATGAAAACCCCCAGCCTTACCCTTGCGGCTCTGCTGCTTACCTTTATGCCTGCTCCTGCTGCTTCCCTAACTTATCCAATGGCGCGCCGGGCGGACACGGTGGAGCAACTGCATGGGGTGGCGGTGGCGGATCCGTATCGTTGGATGGAGGACATCGACAGTGCGGAGACGGCGGCCTGGGTGGATGCGCAGGCGGGGTTGGCGCAGGGATTTCTTGGGAAATTGCCGCAGCGGGCGCGGCTGTGGGAGCGGCTCAAGCAATTGCAGGACTACGACAAGCACGGCTTGCCGCAGCGGGTGGCGGGGCGTCTATTTTATGCGCGCAAAGCGGGCTTGCAGGGGCAGGCGATTTTGTATTGGCGGGAGGATGTGGCGGGGGCGGCGGAGCATGTTTTGCTGGATCCGAATGGGCTTTCCAAGGATGGGACGATGGCGCTGAGTGGGTATGACATTACCGAGGATGGGAAGCTGATGGCCTATGGCTTGTCGGAGGCGGGGAGCGATTGGGAGCGCTGGAAGGTGAGGGAGGTGGAGAGCGGGAAGGATTTGGCGGACGACTTGCGCTGGGTGAAGTTTAGTGGGGCGTCGTGGTCGGTGAAGGGGGACGGCTTTTATTACTCGCGCTATGCGGCGCCGGAGGTGGGGCAGGAGCTCAAGGAGCAAAATCTCAATCAGAAGCTCTATTTTCACCGGGTGGGAGAGGCCCAGGAGAAGGATGTGTTGATTTATGAGCGGCCGGACCATCCGAAGTGGGGGCTGCACGGGGGGGAGACCGAGGATGGGAAATATCTGATTATTTCGGTGAGTCAGGGGACGCGAGATGAGAATGCGATTTTTTACCGCGATCTCGGGGCGGGGGCGGGGTCGCCGGTGGTGGCCTTGCGGCCGGATTTTGATGCTGATTATAGCTTTGTGGGCAATGAGGGCGGGGTGTTTTATTTTCTGACGAGCCACCAAGCGCCCAACAAGAAAGTGATTGCGATCGATGTGGCGCGTCCTGAGGTGGCGCAGTGGCGCACCGTGATCGGAGAGTCGCCGCGGGTGATCACGGGGGCTCATTTGATAGGAGGGAAGTGGATCATTGAGCGGATGGTGGATGCGCACGACGAGGTGGCGGTCTACGATGCGGCGGGGGCGGGGGAGGGAACGATTCCGCTGCCTAACTTTGGGTCTGCGGGTGGTTTTGGGGGGAAGCAGAGCGATGGGGAGACGTTTTACAGTGTGACGGGATTTGACACTCCGGGGACGATTTACCGCTATGACTTGAAGAGCGGGAAAAGCACGGTGCACCAGGAGAGCAAGTTGGATTTTGACGCTAATGGGGTGGAGGTGCGGCAGGTCTTCTTTAAGAGCAAGGATGGGACGGCGGTGCCGATTTTCTTGTTTCACAAGAAGGGGATGGTGCCGGACGGGAACCATCCGGTGCTGCTGTATGGCTATGGGGGATTCAACATATCGCTGACGCCGTCGTTTTCGCCGAGTCGCCTCGCGTGGTTGGAAATGGGGGGCATCTATGCGCAAGTCAACCTGCGGGGGGGCGGCGAATACGGGCAGGCCTGGCACGAAGCGGGGATGAAGGAGCGGAAGCAAAACGTGTTCGACGACTGCATTGGCGCGGCGGAGTACTTGGTCAAAGAGGGTTGGACCAAGTCCTCGCGGATGGCCCTGATGGGGGGAAGCAATGGCGGATTGCTTGTGGGCGCGGTGATCAATCAGCGGCCGGATTTATTTGCCTGCGCGATTCCGCAAGTGGGGGTGATGGACATGCTGCGCTTTCACAAATTCACCATCGGTTGGGCTTGGCAGGAAGAATACGGCAGCCCGGACGCGGCGGCAGATTTTGCGGTGCTGCGGGCTTATAGTCCGCTGCACACCCTGCGGGCCGGGACGCGCTATCCGGCCACGTTGGTGATGACGGGGGACCACGACGACCGGGTTTTTCCGGCGCACAGTTTTAAATATGCGGCGGAACTGCAGCACTTGCAGCAGGGGGAGGCTCCGGTGCTGCTGCGGGTGGATCGGCGCGCCGGTCACGGGGCGGGCAAGCCAACCCTCAAAGCCTTGGACGAAACCGCCGACGCCTATGCCTTCATGGCCCAGGCCCTCAAAATGGAGTCGACAAAGTAAGGGGTAGGCGGGGGGCGTGGCCCTGGGCTAGGGCAGGCCGCGCCGTTGGCGCTCTGGAGTTGCGCCCCAAGGGGCACGCTCTAATGGTGTGCCCCGACGGGGAAAATGAAGATAGTCCAGGGCAAGGCCCAGGGCCCGGTGTCCTGGAGGCCAGAGAAAACGGATCGGGCCCCGTGCTTATCGTAGCGCCTAAAAACGGGAGTTGACTAGCTTCATTCGCGAGCGCGAGGTCTCGGGGTGTTAGGCTTTCTCCTGGCGCGTTGGGCATTTTTGGGGGTGCGGAGCGATGGCACCCCTGCCGGGGTGCGGATGATACGAAAACGGAGCAACCGGTGGTGTCGCTCCGCTCAACCACCGGCTACCGGCTGAGATGCCTCCGGCATTAGCATGCCTCCGGCATCGGGATGTCTCTGGCATCAGGCGGGTCTGTTGCTGGCATTGCCGCTGGGCGTGTCGACCATTCACGGTTCGGTAGGGGCA
>CALQKQ020000272.1 GCA_943331195.2 Akkermansia muciniphila
CGGTGGCATGTCCATGAGAATACGGTGGGGCGGCTTTTGGGGGAGGCGGCCCGGCGCTGCGGGGTGGTGCGGCGGGTGACCTGCCATGCGCTGCGGCATACCTTCGCCACGCTGGCGCTGGAGAATGGCGCGGACATCCGAACCTTACAGGAGTTGTTGGGGCACCATGATGTGAGCACGACGATGATTTACACGCACGTGATGAACCGGCCGGGGGTGGTGACGCGGAGTCCGCTGGATGGGTTGGCGGCGTAGGGGCAGATGGGGTGATGGTTCGGTGGAGGATTTCCCTGCTGTTGGAGGGATCCCGCAACGGGCTTTCGCGGCGGAAAGCGCGCGCTGGCGGAGGAATCTCGCGGCTCCCGAGGGGACGCCTGTGCCAGCTAGGGAGCAGGCTCAGGTGGGTTTTCCTAACACGGGAGTGGAAAGGTGGCGATGGGGTTTTTTGTGGCGATGAGGATGGGGGATGAGCCGTTTTTTCGCCTCGGGAGGCTCATCCGTGGGGTGAGTCCCGGGAGGCCAGAAAAAACGCATCAGGCCTCGTGCGGCTGGCGCACAAGGTTCCTATGGTCGCGCGGCCCTTTCGGTTTTCAGATCATTGGACGCCCCCCCGCCTTGGGCCTATCTTGCCGACGTCCTCTGCTCGCAGTCCCCCCCCCAACGCCATGAACCTCAGCCCGGAACATCTCCACCTCGCCATCAACCACCTCCCCTTCCTGGGCAGTGGCCTCGCCTTGGTCCCCCTCCTCGTCGGCCTCCTGCGCCGCCACCGTCCCACTCTCCTCACCGCCCTAGCCCTCGCCGCCGTTTGTGGCTGGACGACCCCGCTGGTCATGGAAACCGGCGAATCCGCCTACCACCGCTATGAGTCCGGCCCCGCCCGCCCCTACCTCGATCCCCAGGCCGCCTCGGTCATGGAAATCCACGAAGAACACGCCGAAACCGCCGCGGCCCTCTTCTACCTCAGCGCCCTCACCTCCTCCCTAGCGCTCGGCCTCAACTTTAAGCCACTTCCCGGCGCCCGCCTCTCCGCCTGGGCTGCGGCCGCCGCCGCCTTTCTCGCCCTCGGCGCCGGCGTCTGGGTCGCCGACTCCGGCGGCCAAATCCGCCGACCAGACTTTCGCAGTCTCCCGCAGCAACCCGCCCATTGACCCCACCCACCCCAAGAATGCGCCCCTCGCCCGCCCCGCAAACCCCGGCGCCTGCGCCCGCCGCCCCTCCCGTCCTCCTCTCCGGGGGCAACCCGCAGATCGCCAAAGCCCTCGGCAACGCCCCCGTGCAGGCTTACATCGACGCCCTGCCCGATTGGAAACGCGACGCGGCGCGCCGCCTCGACGCGCTCATCGAAAACCACGTCCCCGCCGTCCGCAAAGCCGTCAAATGGAACTCTCCCTTCTACGGCGTCGCCGACCAAGGCTGGTTCCTCAGCTTCCACATCTTCACCCACTACATCAAACTAACCTTCTTCCTCGGCACCTCTCTAGAACCCAACCCGCCCGGCGGCAAAACCAAGGACGCCCGCTGGATCAACCTCCGCGAAAACGAATTCGACGAAGCCCAGTTGGCCTCCTGGATCCGCCAGGCCGCCGCCCGGCCCGGCTGGAGCGGTTCATAGCCGCCGCAGCCCGTCCTCGGTCATCGGACAGGGAATGGCCTCGTCGATGGCGTCAATCCGAGCCAAAGTCTCCGCGTCCAACACCAAGTCCGCCGCCGGCAGCAGCGCCTCCAATTGCGCCACGCTCGTAACCCCAAAAATCGTCGACGCCACAAAGTCGTGTTGCCGACTCCACGCCAGCGCCAGCACCGCCACCGTCACTCCCACATCTCGCGCCACTTCCTCCAGGCGAGCCACCGTTTCCAGCGAGCGCTCATTCACAAAGCGCTGCGCCATCTTCAACTGCCGCGGGCCCCCGCTGCCCAAATAGTCGCTAAAGCGCGCCCCCTCCGGCCGCGCCCCCCCATTGTATTTTCCCGTCAGCACCCCCCCGCCCAGCGGCGAATACGGCAACAAACTAACCCCCTCCTGACGACACACCTGCGCCAACTCGCTCTCGCAGCGCCGATTGATCAACGAAAAGTTATTCTGCACCGTGTCGTGCCGCGCTAACCCATGCTTCTCCGACGCCCACAAGCTCTTCATCAGCCCCCACGAGGTCTCATTGCTGCACCCGATCGCCCGCACTTTCCCCTGCGCCACTAAGGCACTCAGCCCCTCCAGGGTCTCCTCCGGCCGCATGCCGTGGTCCGGCCAATGGATTTGATAGAGATCCAAGTAGTCGGTCTGCAGCCGCCGCAGGCTGTCCTCGCAGGCCCGCACAATCTGGTGCCGGTCCACCGCCGTAAAGCCCCCCCGCACCGGCGGCCGAAACCACCCGTGCCCCGGCCCCGTCACCTTCGACGCGATCACCAATTGCCCCCGCGGCCGACCCTTCAGCCACCGCCCCACAATCTCCTCCGTCACCCCAAAAAGCTCCCCACTCGGCGGCACCGGATACAGCTCCGCCGTGTCAAAAAAATCAATCCCCGCCTCCACCGCCCGATCCATGATCGCAAACGATGTCGCCTCATCCGCCTGCAGCCCAAAGGTCATCGTCCCCAGGCAAAGCTCCGTCACCACCAAGCCACTGCGCCCCAATCGTTTTCGGTTCATAGCTCCCACCATGCCCCTTCCCGCACCCGACTCAAGTAAGATCCCGCCCTCAGCAATACCCATTCTTCCTAACATTTATGAAGGGCCCGGCGCAGCGCCTCCGCCATGAAAATCTTCGCCTCCAGCTCCATCATGGTCCCAAATTTCAGCGTTTTCCCCTGACAATCGATCTGGATCGCCTGCTGCCGCTGCCCGTTGCGGTTCACCTCGCTCGTCGCCAAACAAACCCGCGCCCCCCGGTCCACCGCCAAGCGGCGCGTCCAAGCCAGCGGCCCCAACTCCAAGGTCACCGTCACCTCCCCCGCCGGGAAACCCACCCGCACCTTGCCAAAAAGCATCCAACCAATCGCCAACAACAAAAACACCGTGCCCACTAAAAAAGGCAATCCAAACAAACTCGGCCCCATCTCAAACTGCCCCCTCCACAACTGCCGGCCATAAATTCCCCCGAGCGAAAAGCCAGACCACAGCGCCGTAAAGGGGATCAAAAAAAATACCACCCCCGGCGTCCTCCGGTAGGACATCGTCCATCCGCGAATCGGATGCTCCTCCATCCGCACCCCCTTCGGCGGGTGTGCCAAATCCAACTCCGCCGCCCCCGCCAGCGGCGCAATCCCAGAAAAAGCCGTGGTCTCCCCGCACTGGCGACACAGCGCCAAATCCATCCCCATATTCACATCGGCCAGCGCAATCAAACTTCCGCAAAAAGGACAGGAATACGTTCGGTTCATCAGCATGCGGATGCTGCACCCGCCAGCCCTTCCCCTCAGCCAGATCCCCCACGGGCGCAAGGCCTTCCACCTTTGCCGCCCCTGCCGCCCATTTCCACCCTCAACCTTAACCCCCGAGCAAGCTCACCCGTCGGGCCTTCGCGCTTTTTACCAGGTAATTTGCCGAGAGGGTAGCCAGAGCGTCTCGCTCTGGGTCCGGCAATGAATCAGACCGGGACGGTCTGGCTACCTCGTCAGCACCTGCGGCGCGCGATCGCAACCAAGACACCGGTTGCTCTATCATCGGCGTGCGTTTCTAGATGGGCGGGGAAGATGCGTTTGTGAAACCCGAGAAGTAAGTGACGTAGAAGACCTCCCCATGCTGAAGCGCACCTTCCTCGCCGCCCTCCTGCTGGCACCGCTCGCGCTGCTGCATGCTGCGGACCTGCGCTACGCGCCTGCTTGGGGAAACCTGACTCCGAAGCGGGTGATCACGCATCTGGGTTCTGACGGCGGTGCCTTGGTCAAAGCAGTGGCGGGCTTGCAGCCGGGGGATCAGCTTGTCATCGCGGCGGGGACTTACAGCGTGGAGCGGATGTGGGACATCGCGGTCTGCGGCACGGCGGAGGCGCCGATCTGGATCGTGGCCGAGGAGGGTGCCAAGGTCGTCTTCACGCGGCCGGATGCGAAGCAGAACGTTCTCAACATCGGCCAGGGCGGCCCGGTGCATCATCTGTGCCTGCGCGGCGTGGAGATCACCGGCGGCAGTCATGGCCTGCGCCTCGGGCAGTGCCGGGACGTGTGGATTGACCAATGCCACATCCATGACACGGGCGATGTTTGCCTGAGTGCCAACAGCGCGAACACGCAGCGGCTTTTCCTCACACGCAATCACCACCACCACGGCGGAGGCCACGGCGAGGGCATGTATCTCGGCGCGAACCAGGGCCAGTTCATCATGAGCGAGAGCGTGATCGCGCTGAACCACATTCACGACTGCCAAGGTGACCAGGGCGATGGCATCGAGGTGAAGCAGGGCTCGTGGGGCAATCTGATCGCGGAGAACGACATTCACGACACGCAGTATCCCTGCATCACCGTGTATGGCACCGCCGGGAAGCCGGTGAACATCATCGAGCGCAATCTCTGCCGCCGCAGCGCCGACAACGCCATGCAGGTGCAAGGGGAGGCCATCGTGCGCAACAACGTGCTCATCGGCGCTAAGGGCTCCGGCTTCACCAGTACCGATCACCAGGGCAAATCGCTCCATCTGCACCTGATCCACAACACCATCATCAACACCGGCCATGCCTTCCGCGGCGGCTCGTGGAATGCCCGCGAAGGCATGATCCTCGCCAACAACATCATTTACTCGCACGACAAGAACGCGATCGACTTCCCTAACGGTAGTGCAGGCGTGATCATCAGCGGCAATGTCGTCGTCGGGGACGGGCCCAAACAAGGCACCTCACGAGGACGCGGCCTGGAGGATTTCATCAGTCTGAGCTGGGACGGGGAGAAGCACGATGCCACACCCTCGGTCCAGGCACCCTTTGATCGTGCCGATGCGAAATACCTCTTGGAAACGGACTTCAACGGGGCCCAGCGCCCCCGGCTGGTGAGTGGCGCGGTCATGCGGTGAGGCATCATCCCGTTCTTTTCTGATCACGAAACAACCTACATTACCAGCAACGAAGCGGCGCGGCGTGATCGTTGGTGGCGCCGCCTTTTCGATGACCGCTTGGGGGATTTAGGCGAGGATGGCTTTGACGACTTTTCCGGCGACGTCGGTGAGGCGGAAGGGGCGGCCGTGGTGCTCGAAGGTGAGGCGCTCGTGGTCGAGGCCGAGGAGGTGGAGGAGGGTGGCGTGGAGGTCGTTGATGTGGACTTTGCCGTCGACGGCGTGGTAGCCGAAGTCGTCGGTGGAACCGTGGGTCATGCCGCCTTTGACGCCGCCGCCGGCCATCCACATGGAGAAGCCGTGTTGATTGTGTTCGCGGCCGTCGCCGTTTTGGGCGTGGGGGGTGCGGCCGAATTCGCCGCCCCA
>CALQKQ020000273.1 GCA_943331195.2 Akkermansia muciniphila
CGCTACGCCGAGTGGTGGCTTAACATGCTCGCGGAAACCCCCCTCTCCCTCGGCCATACCACTCCCGGCACCGAAACCGCCTGGTGCGATCCCCAGAGCATCGACGACCTTCAAGCGATGGTGGCCCAATACCGCGACCTCGGTCTCCTCCAAACCGAAACCCTCAGCCAAACCGCCGCCACCTTTCTCAAAGCCAATCCCCTGACGCCCCCGGGGGCAGAGAATGCCCTGGAGGATGGCAAAGATACCTTCCAGCCCGCCACCGGATGGGTCGCCAAAAACGTCGCCGACCTCCTAGCGGCTGCGGCCCCCGAGCAGCCCGAAGCCAACGCCCGCACCGTGGCCAACCTACCCCGGGTGATGAACTGGGACCTCCCCCGCAAGGCCACTTGGTATTCTAGCCGCTATTACCGCTGCGGCCTAGTGTGGGAGGGTGCCGAATTCCGCCTCCGCGACCTCTATCTCTATGACGAAACGGTGGCGGATTCCTACCTCACTGAGGCGTGCCGGGCCGCCGACAACGTGTTCATGGCCCTGCCGGTGATGGATGCCATGCAGTGGAGCTCGATCGCCGACGGCAAACTCGCCGGCATCCGCCTGGTCCAAATCGCCCCCGACGGCGCCCGCCAGGTGCTCCAGGCCGGGCCTCCGCACTTGGACACTCCCGACAACCGCCAGATGCTCGTCACTTTTCCCCTAACCGCAGGCGGCCAGGCCACCATTACTTTCGACGAAGACGCCGCCACCTTCGCCCTGCACGGCCCCGGCGCCCCCTCGTCCTGGGCCCTTGAGCTGACTTGGCACCGCTCCCCCCAAGCCTTCCGCCACCGCGACACCCCTCCGGAATACGGCGCCAACGTCGACTTCTTCAAAATCGCCGCAGTAGCTCCCCAGTCCCTCACCTATGCATGGTCCCCGCCCACCACCCTGCACCAGCCCGAACTCGGCCTGCCCCGTGCCACCTACCGCTACGCCCTAACTGCCACCGAGGGCTCCTTCTCCCAGCCCGCCGAGCGAGTGGTGCTCATCACCCCAGCCGCCAGCCGGGTCAAACTGAACCTGCACGCCAAAGCCGAGCGCGTCCCCTGAAGAAAAGCCCGCCGCGCCCGCCGCACCATAACACCCCGCTTCGATGACCAAATTCGCCCTAGCCGCCCTCTGCCTCGTTCTCCTCGGCAGCCCCGCCGCTCTCGCCGCCCAAGCCCTCTGCAACGGCCGCGACCTCACCGGCTGGGACGGGGACTCCCGCTTCTGGCGCGTCGAAGAAGGCTGCCTCGTCGGCGAAACCTCCCTCGAACAGCCCGCGTCCGCCAACACTTTTCTCATCTACCGCGGCGCCCCCGTGCCTCAGGACTTCGAACTCACCCTGCTAGTGAGGCTCACCCCCAAAAATGACCAGGGCTTCGCTAACTCCGGAGTGCAGATCCGCTCGCTGCGGCCCAATCCCCAGACGTGGCAAGTCTTCGGCTTGCAGCCCGATATCTCCGCCATCGAGGGGCAATTCGGCTTCATCTACGACGAGGGCGGACCAGGCCGAGAAGCCGGATTTGGCGAAAAAACCCTCATCGCCGACCCCGCCCCCGGCACTTCCTCCGCCACCCGCAGAACCCTAGCCTCACTGGGCAAGCGCGAAGAGTTGCTCGCCCGCATCCACCACCGCGACGCCTGGAACCACTACCGCATCGTGGCCCGCGGGCCCACCCTGCAAGTTTTCGTCAACGGTCGACAGACCACCGAGATGGACCTCCAATCCAGCGCCCCTCCGCTCGGCGATATCCTAGCGTTGCAACTGCACGCCGGTCCCCCCATGAAGGTCGCTTTCAAGGACCTCACTCTGAACCCGCCCCCTCCTGCCCCGCCGCCGCCCAGCCCCCTCACCGGGGCCGCGCCGTGGCGCAATGTCGCCCTCGCCAGCCTCGGCGGCCGCGCCGCGGCCTCCGACTCCATGAGCCCCTTTTCCGCCGCCCAAGCTATCGATGGCACCGTCGGCCCTAGCGTGGAAAACCGTTGGCACTCGCAGCTCGATCAGCCCTACCCCCATTGGCTAGAATTGACCTTCGCCCGCCCCGAGTCCATCGCCCGCTTGCGGCTTCACCCCTCCGACGCCGCGACCTTCCCCGCCAAAGTCCGCATCGAGGTGCCCGACGCCACCGGCCACTGGACCGAAGTCGCCACCCGCACCTGCGCGCCGGCCGGAGTCGCCCAGATTTCCTTTCCCGCCGTCGAAACCGACCGCTTGCGCATCGTTATGCTAGAAGGCCGCGGTGCTGCGGGCGACGCCGCGCGCTACGCCCAGCTCTCCGAAGTCGAAGCCCTCGCGCCCCGCGCCGCCTCCGCCGACGCCCCCGCGCCGTCTCCGACCCCATTTTCCCTAGCCGATGGCGACCGCGTGGTCCTGCTCGGCGACACCTTCATTGAGCGCGAAGGCCGCCACGGATTCCTCGAAGCCCGCCTGGCCGCGGCTTATCCCCAGGCGCACCTCACATTCCGCAATCTCGGATGGAGCGGCGACACCCCCGAGGGCATCTCGCGCGGATGGATGGAAGGCGTCGACGACCGCTTTGCCGAACTGCAGCGCCAACTCGCCGAAGCCTGCCCCACCGTGCTCGTGCTAGGCTACGGCACCGCCGCCGCGCTAGAAGACGACTTTTCCCCAGACCGCTTTGGCGACGGCATGAACCGGGTCCTGGATGCCGCTAGCGCGCTCTGGCCAAACCTCCGCGTCCTCTTGCTCGCCCCGCCGCCCGTCGGCCCCGCCGCTTCCCCCCAGCTTCGCGACCGCCTCGCCCAAGTCACGCTTTTATTGCAGGAACTAGCTCAAGCGCGCGGCACCGCGTTCGCCTCCTTTGGCGACCGCCCGCTCCCCTCCGAAGACGGGCTGCACTGGAGCGCAGAGGGATACCGCGCCGCCGCCGACCTCCTCGCCCAACAATTGGCCCTACCCAATCCGCCGCCCGATCCCCCCCGCCGCGAAGCCCTGCGCCAACTCATCGTGGAAAAAAACGCCCGCCGCTTCTTTCAGTGGCGCTTTCAAAACTGGGTCTACCTCGCCGGACCCCGCCGCGCCGACCAAGGGCGCCTCACCGCAGAACTCGCCCAATTCGAAAAACCCATCGCGGCCCTAGAACTCCAGATCCAGGACCTCCTCTGCGGAGGCCCCTTGCCCGCCACTCCTAACCAGCCCTCCGAAACGCCCCCGGAGCCGTTGCGCCCGCTCCCCGAAATCGCCGGCGAGGCCGTCGACGTGCAGCTCTTTGCCGAAACTCCCCTCATCGGAAAACCCGTGCAGCTCAGCTTCGACGAGCGCGGCCGCATGTGGGTGGTCTGCTCTTCATCCTATCCCCAGGCCAAACCCGACGCCCTCCCCGACGACCGCATCTACATCCTCGAAGACCGCGACCGCGACGGCCGGGCCGACCAAACGACCCTCTTCGCCGACCACCTCTGCATCCCCTGCGGTGCCGAACCCGGCGACGGCGGCTGCTATGTCGCCGCTAGTACCGAGTTGTTATTTCTCCAAGATCGCGACGGCGACGGCCGGGCCGACCACACTCGCGTGCTCCTCAGCGGCTTCGGCACCGAGGATTCCCACCACCTCATCCACGGCCTCCGCTGGGGACCCGACGGCGGCCTCTATTTCAATCAGTCCCTTTTTATCCGCAGCCACATCGAAACCCTCCAAGGCATGCGGCGCGCCGAGCGCGGCCAGGTCTGGCGCTTCCTGCCCCGCGACGGCTCCCTAGCCACTATTTCCCACGGCTGGATCAACCCCTGGTCAAAGGCCGTCGACCGCTACGGAAACTACTTCACCGCCGACAATTCCGGCGAAGGCCTCCACTTCACCTTCCGCGACTCCGTCCACTTCACCCAAACCGCTCCCCGCATCTGCCCGCCCGTCGGCCCCCTCAACGATCCCAAATTGTGCGGCCTCGAATTCCTCCGCGGCCCCGCCTGGCCCGACTCCTGGCAAGGCCGCGCCGTCGCCGGCTCGCACACCGGACACGCCATCCTCCAATACGCCCTGCAAGACCAAGGCGCCGGCTTCTCCGCTGGCAAACTGCCCGATTTGCTCCAGTCCTCCGACCTCACCGTCCGCCCCGTCGACCTCCAACTCGGCCCCGATGGCGCCCTCTACATCGCCGACTGGACCAATCCCATCATCAACCACGGCGAAGTCGATTTCCGCGATCCGCGCCGCGATCTCCGCCACGGCCGCATTTGGCGCGTCAGCGCGAAAAATCACCCCGCCGCCACCTGGAAATCCCTCGCCGATCAGCCCCCCGCCGCCCTCTGCGCGGAACTGACCTCGCCCAACCCCTGGACCCAATACCACGCCCGCCGCCTTCTCAAAGAACAAGGCCCCGCAGCGCTTCCCGCCCTCCATGCCTGGGCTGCCGCCGAGGGCAGCGACGACGCCCTCCTGGAAGTCCTCTGGCTCCACACCGCCTGGGCCGCCCCCGACGAAGCCGTCGCCGCCGCCGCCCACCGCGCCACCGACGGACGCGTCCGCGCCGCCGCCCTGCGCGCCGATCCCACCCTAGCCGCCGCCCTGCGCGGCGCCACCGATCCCCACCCCCGAGTCCGCCTCGAAGCCGCCCGCGCCCTCGCCACCTATCCCACCGCCGCATCCGCCGCCGCCGTCCTCGCCATGGCCCAGCCCGGACTCGACCCCCACCTCGACTACGCCCTCTGGCTCAGCCTGCGCGAACTCAGCGAACCGTGGCTCGCCTCCCTCCTCAGCGGCACCTGGAGCCCTGAGGGCCGCGAAGATCAGCTCACCTTCGGCCTCGGCGCGCTCCCCGAAGCCCAGGCCAGCCGCGCCCTAGCCTTCCTCCTCAAGGACCGCCCGATCCCCCAAGACGGCCGCGGGCCCTGGCTCGCGCTCATCGGCCAGGCCGGGGAACTGCCCGCCGCCCAGAGAGTCTGGACCCAATTTGCCGCCAACGGCTTCGCCCCCGCCGCCGCCCCCGCCGTCTTCCAAGCCCTCGAAGGCTGCGCCCGGCGCGGCCTGCTCCTATCCATCCCGCCCGCGACCCTCCAAGCCCTGTTCCAACACGAATCTCCCGCCGTTAGGGCGTCCGCTCTCCGCCTCGCCGGCCATGGGCAACTAGCTTCCCTCGGACAAGCGGTCCTCGCCATCGCCACCGCCGCCACCCCTGACGATCCGCTGCGCGACGCCGCCTTCGCCAGCCTCCGCTTGATGCGCGGCGGCAATGCCACCGAATCCCTCCGCGCCATGGGCCGCCCCCCCGCTCCGCCCGCCCTTCGCCAGCGGGCCCTCGTCACCCTAGCCGCTATCGAACCCTCCTCACCCACCCCAGCCCTGCTCCAACTCCTCGGCGACACCCTCCCCGCCGATGCCCCCGCCCTCTGGACTCACCTCTTCAGCAGCACCCC
>CALQKQ020000274.1 GCA_943331195.2 Akkermansia muciniphila
ACAGCACCGGTGCCCCCAGCGCCCGTCGACCCACCAGCCGCTTTGCCTCCAGTGGTGCCGCCCGCCGCGCCAGCGGTGCCGCCGGTCGTGTCCCCGGCGGTGGCACCACCTGCGGTGGTCCCGCCCGCTGCTTTGCCTCCAGGGGAGCCTCCTGCCGCGCCAGCGGTGCCGCCGGTCGTTCCCCCAGCGGCGGTGCCCCCAGCGGTGGTGCCCCCGGCGGCGCCTGCTGCGGCTCCGCCGGTGGTGGAGCCTGCCGCGCCGGAGCCGGTGCGGGTGGCGGCGAAGATTGCGGTGTCGCTGTCAGCGCGGAGCTTGGCACCGGGACAGCAGGCGGTGCTTTCCTATCAGATTTCTGGGGCGATGGACGGGGTGGAGTCGTATCCGCAGAGCATTGAGGTGCCGGGGTTGACGGTGGCGTACAATGGTCAGACGCAGCGTTTTGTGGCTTACAATGGGGAGCGGCGCCGGGAGATCAGCGTGCGCTACACGGTGTTGGCGGGGGAGCCGGGCGAGTATGCGATTCCTGCGCAGGGGTTTTGGGTGGATGGGCAGGCCGTGCAGGGTCCGGCGGCGGCGCTGGTGGTGCGGGCGGCGGCGGAAGGGGCGGGAGCGGCGGATGAATTGACGCCGACGGTGCAGCTGAGCTTGGGGAAGACGGAATTTTGGAAGGGGGAAGTGGTGCCGCTGCAAGTGGCGGTGCTGGTGCATCCGGCGGTGCAGCCGCTCAGCCCGTTTTTCCCGCAGGTGAAGACGCCCAATTTTGCGGTGAACCGCTTTGATCGCACGGCGGGCTTGGAAGCGCGCGAGGTGAACGGCGAGATCTGGCGGGCCTGGCAAATGGAGAGTGTCATGACGGCCTTGCAGCCAGGAGCGCAGGAGTTCGGTCCCGCCGAACTCAAAGCGGAGCTGCTGATGCCGCTGCCAGGGCAGCCCAGCGACCCCTTTGGGAGACAGCAGGGCAACCGGCGCACCCTGACTTTGAGCAGCAATAAGCTGAAAGTGAATGTCAAGGAGCTGCCGACGGAGGGGAAGCCGAGCGACTTTGCCGGGGCGGTGGGGGATTTCGAGATCAGCGTGGAAGCCTCGCCGGTGGCGCTGAAGGCGGGGGATCCTATTGCGGTGGAAATCGCGGTGAGTGGGACGGGCAATTTTGATGCGGTGACGGCACCGCGGCTGGAGAGCACCGAGGGATGGCGGCTTTATGAGCCGCGGGTGAGTCAGGAGAATCGGGCGTGGGGCGTGGAACCGGGGCGCAAGACATTTACCCAAATCTTGATTCCGGAAAAGCCGCTCAGTGAGATTCCTCCGTTTGTGCTGCACTGTTTTAATCCGGCGACGGGACAGTATGTGAGCCGCCGGAGCGCGCCGATTGCGCTGACGCTGACGGGGGAGTTTAAAGCGGAGGGCAGCGCGGCGGGGTTGGAGTCGAAGGATTTTGCGGCCCCGGCTGATGCCAGCGCGCCGCGGGAGGAATTGGGGGACATTTTGGATCAGCCTCTGCGCGGGGGAGCGTGGATGGCCACGGCGGCGGCGCCTTTGTCGGTCGATCCGCTGCTGCGCCACGGGGCGCCTGCGTTGTTGCTGGCGGCATTGCTGGGGGCGGGCGGATGGCGGCGCTGGCGGGCGGCGGCGCAGGCGCGGCGCCCGGCGGAGGGGGCCCCGCGCCGACCGGAGCAAGTGATGGCGGATTTGCAGCGGGGCGCGCCGAGCCAGCGGGACTTTTACCGTTTGGTGAGCGAATTTTTGGGGTCGGCCCAATGTTACTACCAGCGGCCACCGCTGCCGAGCGAAGCGCTCGACGGGGTACTGCAAGCGCGCGACCGCTGGGTTTACGGGGCGGATGATCCCGCCGCCCACCAACCTGTGGCCGAGGCGGAGCGCCGCCGCACCCTTGAAATCCTCCGCCAGTTCTAGCCCTCTTTTTTTTGCTCATGTTGCGCGTCCTGTTTTGTTTTCGCCTGGTTGCCCTGCTGTGGGTTGGCCTTCACGGAGTGTTGGCTGAAGAGCCGTCGGCGGGTCCGGCGTCGGTCCCGCCTGCGGCTCCGGTGGCGGCGGTGCTGTTGCCGGAGGAGGCGTTTGGCCGGGCGGTGACGGCCTACCAGGCGGGGGCGCTGGAGGAGGCGCGGCGGGAATTTCTGGCGATTGTCGAAGGGGGGCAGCTGTCGGCGGCGTTGGCGCATGATTTAGGCAACGTGTCCTTTCGGCTGGGGCAGCCGGGGCAGGCGGTGCTGTGGTATCGGCGGGCCTTGGCGCTGCAGCCGTGGAGCCCGGAGACGCTGCAAAACTTGCGCACGCTGCGGCGACAACAGGCCTTTGTCAGCTTCGACGACTGGGGGCTTTCCCTAGCGCACCTGAAGCCGCGCTGGGTTGCGGAAGCCACGGTTTGGGCAGCTTGGGCGCTGGTGCTGTTGTTGGTTTGGCTGGTGTGGTTGCGGCCTCGTCCGGGTCGCCGCTGGCCCTTGGTGTTGCTGCTGCTGGTGGTGGTGCCGGTGCTGGGGCTGGGACTGGGTTTGAGGTGGCGGGAGCAGAGCGATCCCCATCCGCTGCGCCTGCGCCAGGTGGTTTCGGGCAAGGAAACGTTAGCCTACGCCGCTCCAGCAGAAGCTTCCTCCACGGTGATGGCGCTGCCTGCGGGAAGCGAGGTCGTGCCCTTAGAAACCCGGGGGAATTGGCTCTATTGCATGATTCCCGGAGGCGAGGATGATGCCCCGCTGCGGGGGTGGGTGCGGGCTTCTCGCCTGGAGGCGCTCTGGCCGTATGCGCGGCCCCTTTGAGGAAACGGCCCCAGCGGGGCGCGCTAGGGCGGAAGCATCGGTGCGGGGGGCGGGAGGCGCCTGCTGCGAGGGATTTTTTTCTAAGCTAAACCATTCTCTATGAGCACCTTTGGACTTCCCCCGGGCCTGCCGTCACGCCTGCCGCCGCGCCCCTGCTGCGCGGCACCGCCGCCGATCACGCCTTTGCCCAAGGCAGCCTGCTGCGGGGGCGGGCACGGAGAGGCGGTGGTGCCTTCGTCTGGGGCCAAGTATTTTTGCCCGATGTGTCCTGGGGTGGAGTCGGATCGGCCGGGCGATTGCCCGAAATGCGGCATGGCCTTGGAGCGCAATCCGGTCTGGCAAGCGCCGGCGGGAGAGTCGGCCGCCGCCGAGGAGGCGGAGGAGAGCGAAGTCGACGCGCTGGCGCGGAAATTGGCCTGGAGCGCGGCCTTGAGCTTGCCGGTGTTTGCGCTGGCGATGGGCGAAATGGTGCCTTCCTGGCACTTGCACCGCTGGCCGGAAGCCTCGCGCGCGGTCCAGGGCTTGCTGGCGACCCTGGTGGTGGCGGGGCCGGGACGTTTTATCTTTGCCCGGGCCTGGCGGTCCTTGCAGCAGGGGCACTTGAATATGTTCAGCCTGGTGGCCATGGGAATCGGGGCGGCCTGGGGGTTTAGCGCGGTGGCCTGGGTGGTGCCGGGGCTTTTTCCGGCCACGCTGCAGCACGGGGGGCAGGCACCGCTGTATTTTGAAGCCGCCGCCGTGATCACCACGCTGGTGATCCTGGGCCAATGGCTCGAAGCGCGCGCCCGCAGCCAGACGGGAGAGGCGATTCAGGCCTTGCTGGGATTGGCCGCTCCGCTGGCCCGCCGCCTTCGCGAGGACCGGGAAGAGGAAGTGCTCCTGGCGGCGGTGGAAGTCGGCGACCGGCTGCGGGTGCGTCCGGGGGAGAAGATTCCCGTCGACGGGGTGATTGAAGCGGGGCGCAGCGCCGTGGACGAATCCATGCTGACGGGGGAATCGGTCCCCGTCGCCAAGGGGCCAGGCGACGCCGTGGTGGGAGCGACGGTCAACCAGACGGGGTCGTTTGTGATGCGGGCGGAGCGGGTGGGGTCGGCGACTTTGTTGGCGCGCATGGTGCAGATGGTGGCGCAGGCGCAGCGCAGTCGGGCGCCGGTGCAGCGCCTGGCGGATCGGGTCTCGGCTTGGTTCGTGCCCGCCGTCTTGCTCAGTGCCCTCCTCACGTTTGTGGGCTGGATGATGTGGGGGCCGGAACCGCGCCTGTCTTTCGCCATCGCCAACGCCGTGGCCGTGCTCATCATCGCGTGTCCCTGTGCCCTGGGCCTGGCGACGCCGATGTCCATCATGGTCGGCGTGGGCCAGGGGGCCCAACTCGGCGTGCTGGTGCGCGATGCCGCCGCCTTGGAAGAGGCGGGCAAAATCACTCATTTGCTCATGGACAAAACTGGGACGCTCACGGAGGGCCGTCCCGCCGTCACTCATCTTCAGGCCCTCCATCCCGCGAGGGAATCCCTGCTGTTGGCTGTGGCGGCTTCCCTAGAGCAGTTGAGCGAACACCCCCTGGCGCAGGCCGTGGTGCGCCGCGCCCAGGAGCAGGGCCTGGCGCTGCTTGTCGCAGAGGATTTTCGTTCCACCACGGGATCTGGAGTCAGCGGCCTGATCGGGGGAAGCCTGGTGCGGGTGGGTCGGGGCAGCTGGCTGGAGGCGCTGGGCCTGCCGCTTCCTGCGGGACTGAGGGAGGCCGCTCAGGCGCTGCAGGAGCAGGCTCACAGCGTGATTTGGGTCGCGGAAGGCGAGGCCGTTAGCGGTTTTTTGGCGGTGGCCGACCCGATCAAGCCTTCGTCGGCCGAGGCGGTGCGAGCGCTGCAGGCGCTGGGGTTGCAGGTGATGATGGTCACGGGGGACAATGCCCAAACCGCCCGCGCGGTGGCGCAGCGTCTGGGCATCACCGAGGTGCGCGCGGAACAGACACCGGCGGACAAGTTGGAGGTGATTCGCCACTTGCAGGCCCAAGGGGCGGTGGTGGGGATGGCGGGCGACGGCATCAATGATGCGCCTGCGTTGGCGGCGGCGGATGTGGGCATTGCCATGGGCAACGGCACGGATATCGCCATGCAAAGCGCGGGGCTCACGCTGGTGAAGGGAGATGTGCGGGGCATGGTCCGGGCGCTCGGCCTGAGTCGGCGGGTCATGCGCAATATCCGGCAGAACCTCGGCTTCGCGTTTGCCTACAATGCCCTGGGAGTGCCGCTCGCGGCGGGGCTGCTCTATCCGTTAGGGGGCTGGCTGCTTAATCCGATGGTGGCGGGCCTGGCCATGGCCCTGAGCAGCGTGTCCGTGATCGGGAATGCCCTGCGACTGCGCGGCGGGGATGGAGAAAGGTGAGACCGCGCGTGGCGGGCGTGGGCCCCAGTCAAGGCGCTGCGGCGTTTTTTTAGAAGCCCTAACCAGGGCCCTGCGAACCGGGTCGAAGGCCAGAGGTCATCGCAGCCTGGGGCCAGCCTCCAGGACAGGGATGCCCAAAGAAGGCGGGCTGATGGCTCGACCTAGCACGGGCGGGGGGGGTGTTTTTTTTGATTAGAAATAGGTATCGGTGTGGTCGTAGGGGGGGGC
>CALQKQ020000275.1 GCA_943331195.2 Akkermansia muciniphila
CCTGCCGGCCCGGCTTCCACATGAAGGTCCGCTCGTCCACTAACTGCGAAAAATCCTTGTCCGACGTCACCATCCACGTCGTGAAACTCCCCTCCGCCTCCGCCCGCTTCGCCAAGGTCCCAATAATATCGTCCGCTTCATAGCCGTCCAATTGCAGCACCGGAATCCGAAACGCCTCCATCAGCCGCTTCACATGCGGAATCGCCTTCCGCAAATCCTCCGGCATCTCCTGCCGCTGCGCCTTATAAGCCGGAAAACGCACGTGCCGCGCCGTCGGCGCACTCGTGTCAAAAACCATCGCCAGATGCGTCGGCTTCTCCTTCTGGATCAACTCCACCAAGGTATTCGTAATCCCTAACATCGCTGAAGCGTTCAGCCCATAGCTGGTCATGATCGGCTTCCCCGCAAAAGCAAAGTGCGCCCGGTAGACCAAGGCCATGCCGTCCAGCAAAAAAAGGCGTTTCGTTTCCATCCCTGTCCGATGCCACACATTCCGCCCCGCACCACGGCGGAATCCAAGCCCCTTCCCCCGGTCCTCGATTCAACCCCTACTCAAAAACCACCCGCAATTTCCCCGGCGCCGCCGCCGCCGCTTCCCCCAAACTCTCCGCCAAATGCCCCGCCGCCGCCGGGACCACCGCCGCCGCCACCGCAGTCGGAGCCTCCGCCTCCAAGGCCGCCCGCAGCGCCCCTTCCACCATCTGACCGCAATGAATTTTCATCGGCGGCAACGCCCCCAGCGGCACCGACATCTCCGCCGCCGACAACTCCCGCGCCTCCGCCACCGTCCGCCCCCGCAACATCTCCGTCGCCATGCTCGCCACCGCAATCGCCGTCTGGCACCCAAAACTCTGGAACGACGCCCGGTCGATCACCTTCTGCCCATCCTTTTCCGTAAACTTCAACCACATCCGCACCATGTCCCCACACTCCGGACTCCCCACCGTCCCCACCGCATCCGCATCCGCCATCTCCCCAAGATTCCGCGGATTCGCAATGGCCTCATTCAATTGTTGTTCGTTCATAAAATCAAAAAGTTAGAATCAATCGCTCGCTCTCACCTCGCCCATTCCCCACTCCCACTAATCCATCTCCAAACGGTAGCGCCGCACGCTCGGATCCACCTCCCGGCTCCAGGCATCAATCCCACCCGCCAGCGATTTCACATGCTGAAAGCCGTGCCCGATCAGATAGGCAGCCGCGTCCAAGCTACGCAGCCCCTGGTGGCAGTAAACCACCACCGGCTGGGCCTTGTCGCCCGCATGAAAAAAGGCCTGCAACAACGGCTGCGTCATCAACTCCGCCCCCGGCAAGCGCACCGCCTCATATTCCTCCCGCGACCGCACATCCAGCAAGCGCGGCGGCACCGCCGACTCCAGCGCCGCTTTCAACTCCACCGCCCCCACCTCCATCGCGGCATCATGTTCCAAACTCGCCAAAAGATGCGCCATCGCCTCTTCCACCGGCATATTCTCATTCCGCGCACACACCTCCCCCAGCGTTTCCTCAGGCTGAAAACCGCAACTCGCGCAGCCCCCCACATGGTATTTGGCAAAAAGCGCTCGCCGCGCCCCCGGAAAGGCCTCCAGCAAGGCCCCCATCTTCAGGTCAGGGTGAATCGGCAAATCAGGGGGACAGCTCATTCTAGTTTTTCCTCTTTCCGCCACCGTAGCCGCGCCTACCCTGTGGTCAACCCGGACGCATCCCGCGTTCCGCCCCACCAGCATGTCCCAGGACCTTCCCAAAATCCACTTCTGGCCCAATTTCATGACCGCCGGAAACCTGTTCTGCGGGTTCTACGCCATGCTCCTGCTCCGCCACGACCCCGCCCCTCCCGAAGTCTACAAAGCCATCTGGCTCATCCTCGGCGCCTGCCTCTTCGACCTCTTCGACGGCCGCATCGCCCGCGCCATCGGCGAAGAATCCCCCTTCGGCCGCGAATTCGACTCCCTCGCCGACATCGTCAGCTTCGGCGTCGCCCCCGCCTTCCTCATGCACCACCTCGTGCTCGACCACATCGACAACGACCGCGCCGGCTGGTTCATCGCCTTCGGCTACCTCCTCTGCGGCGCCATCCGCCTCGCCCGCTTCAACTGCGTCGCCGCCGCCGCCCCCACCGGCAAACCCAGCCACGACTTCACCGGCTGCCCCATCCCCGCCGCCGCCGGCGTGATCTGCTCCATCAGCCTCCTCCTCGACGATTTCAGCGCCAAACAAATCGAACTCGGCCCCTGGAGATGGTGCCTCCCCGGCCTCCTCGTCCTCCTTTCCTTCCTCATGGTCAGCACCGTCAAGTACCCCAGCTTCAAAGGCCTCTCCTGGCGCACCAAACGCACCATCCCCTGGTTCATCGGCGCCATCACCCTCGCCGCCATCGTCGCCTATAATACCAAAATCATGGTCGCCGTCCTCTTCGTCGGCTACCTCTTCTACGGCCTCGTCCGCCCCTGGGTCTCCCGCAAATGGCGCCGCGAACTCGAAGAAGATCCCGACGAACCTAACGAAGAAGAAGACGAATCCCCCGCCTGACCCCGCCCGCCCGTGCCCAGCCCGCCAGAGCCTCAACTCCCGGGTGGGGGTCCTCAGGGAAAACGTAAAGGATAGGCACGCTGTGCCCTCAGGCGCGCTCCACAGGCTGGCTTAAGCGGACTACGAGGCGGGTGAGAGGCTGAAATGTCGACACGCAGCTTCTCTTCCTCCGCTGAGCGCGCCACTCTGGAAGTATCGGCCAACGCTGCTGAAGGCGAAAGCGGAGAGCAGGCGGTATCCACATGTTAGTAACTGGGCCAGCATAAGGGGTCCGTGCCCTGCTGAACAGCCACGCATCGCGGACATTCTGGGATCCGCCTTGGGCGAATACCTGAGGTCAAAGGGGTTCTCATGCGGGAGCGAAAAATCACTTCTCTTGCCAACTGCCACCCGGTTTCCATGCCCTATTGAAGCTCCGCCCTTCCGCAGCGGCCAGTGCGGGAGGCAGCAGGAACCCGGCAGCAAAGGAAACCACTTGTTCCAAGCTCAGCGGAGGATCGAGTTTCACTGACCTTTTCCAGAAGGCCTTCCACATGACCTGACGCCCCAAATCATTCCAAAAGGCGGCACTGAATCCGGCAGGTGTTTTGACCGGGAGAGCGGTTCCGCGCCCTTCAAAAGTGGCCCGGAAGGAATCAGCCAGCTCTTGCCCGTCGAAGGCACCGTGGTTCCCCAAAAAGTAAATATCGTAGTAATCCTTCATGCGGGAATTCAGCAATCCCAAGGTCACCGCCGCTTCATACTTTTCAGCCAAGGCGCTTTCCATCCGATAGGCCCGGATCCTTGCGGCCGGCATATCTTCCAGCAGACTAGGAAAAACCACTTCGACCGGCGGCACCGCCGTGGCATCCCCGAAGCCGACATCGACCTGGAGCAGCGTCCGGGCGCTTCCGATCATCCCTTGGAGGTTCAGCCGCACCCCGGCGTAACGTTCCTGAGCGCGGATCGGCTCCGCTTTGACGGAAGCACTATCGAAAATCACCCCATCATCCGGCACCTGACAGGAACAAATGTTGGCAAAGACCGCTTCCAGCTCTTCTGCGGAGGAGCCGCCAAAACCCAACAAATCCAGATCCCTCGTCACCCGGTGCGGGGTTTCATTCCACAGCGCAAACAGCAGGGCACCCTTCAGCACGAACCGGTTCCGGTATTCGGATTCCGCTAGCCGGAAGAGGAAACGCTCAATCGCATAACGGATCAGCAGCGTGTTGTAGTCCTGACCGGTGGCCACCATGACCGTCTTGAGTCGATCCCGCACCGAGGCCGTCACATGCTTGAGGGCATCCTTCCGGTCGTTCATGCACTCAGGCTTTCAAAGTAGGGTTTCATCACATTTCCCACCCGGCAAAGCGCGGCTTGATTCCACAGGTCATCCGCCGCCGCCTTCTTTTTACGCCAAGCATCATGAAGCGCCTCCACCGCCACATTCAGTCCCACCTTGCTGCGGTATTTGAAACAGTCCACCACCGTCCGGGCCGGAGTGGTGATCCGGACATTCACCCCGCAGATGACGTGCTCCTCGATCCCTGAAACCAGCATCTCGGGCTTCGACCACGACACTTCTAGCCGCGGATTCATCATCCGGGGCCGTTTGGTCCCAACGGGCAGCATGATGTAAACATCAGAAGGATTCTCCGTCGTGAGTCCATGAAAGCGCAGCGCCGAAAGCAGACCAATCACCGCCTTGGGAGCCCGCACCGCCACCTCTGCCAGAGAAATATGGGCATCCACCAGAAAGTCCTTCGCGATGTACAGTCCCCTCTGAGTCCGTTCCAGCACCCCCTCTGCCACCAGCCGCCGCAGTTGCATCCGCGATACCCCACGCGCTTCCAGCTCCTTCGATTGAAGGATTTTCATCCCCGCAAGGCTCAGCACCTCTTCCTTGGAAACGCCGGGCGTCATGGATCCACATTACATCATTACCCATCTTATCGTCAAGTTGAGTTACTTTGTAAAGTAATGACCCGTCCTTCACAGGGGCGGCTGTACCGAGCCGCCTTCCAAAAGTCGGAAAGTGAACCATCAACCTGCGAATATGGATGCCTCACCCCACGATGAGCTCCGGCCATACCTGTCGCCTCCGGGCTGGGAGCGCCTCAATCGAAGCGGAGATGACCTCTGGCCTGGCCCGCGCGCTCCCAGAAAAGGGCGGCCGCTCAGACCCAGCTCCAAGCCTTCACGGGCCCTTTTTTCCGTTTTGCCTGAGGACCCCGGGATTGCCCTCAGCGCTGCACTCGCACCCGGTAAAAATGCCGGTCCCCCGTCGGTGCCGGAGTCTGGTACAGCCGCAGGGTAGATCCCGTGGCCGCTTCCCAAGCCCCCAGCTCCCAGTGCCCCGCATCAGCGCTGCTTTCGAGCCGATAGCGCAGGCCAGCAGTGGACTGAATCGTCAGGGCAACGCCGCCCGGCTCTGGCGCGATCGCGGCGATTTCGGTTAAGGCATTAGGCCCCCCCGGCGTCGGGAGGGTGGTGTCGCCGTGCCGCGCCGCGCCATCGGGATAGCGACCGCCTGACACATCCGCTGGTTGCAGGCCAAAGGTGACCGCGTCGAGGCGTCGGCCATCGGGAGCACTGAGAACGAGGCTTTCTCCGGCCGCGCTTAATTTGAAGGGGAGGTGCCAACCGAGCCCGAGGGCATCCTGTTCCGTTTGGTTGTCGGCCCACAGCAACAAATAGCCCTTGGCGGGAATCACCGCTCCGGGGGGCAGGCGGTATTTGAAAGGATCCGCCAGATCGTCGCTGATGAAATAGCCATCCAGGGCCACCCCTTCGCTGCTGGCGTTGTGAAGCTCGCACCAGTCTTGGAATAGGCCATCCGAGGGATCGGCTAG
>CALQKQ020000276.1 GCA_943331195.2 Akkermansia muciniphila
CCAGATCATGTTATGCAGGCAAAGGATGGGACCGCGGGTGGCGGCCGGGCGCGGGGGCGGGGGGCGTGCAGGAACTTCATGGCGCAGCCACAGGCGGGACAACCGATGGGCGATTTGTCAGGCCGTAGCAGCAACGCCTCCCCGGCCCGCAGCAGACCCCGCACCCGGGCACACCGGTCTTTGGCCGCGGCGCTGAGCCAGCCAAAGTGCCGCACTCGCATAAACCCGCGCGGCAATACGTGTTGCAGGAACCGCCGGATAAACTCCTCCCCGCTCAGCCGGGTGATGCGCTCGTTGCCGCTCGCCCGGTCGGTCCCGCAGAAGCTCACGCTGTCCTCATCCACTGCCGTGATCCGCGAGGCATCCAACGCGGTCTTCTGCACTTCCGCGTCACATACTCAAACGCCCGCCGCCCGCCGCCCGCCCGTCTTCTTTAACATTTCCGAATCTTCCCCATAATTTCTTGCAAATCCAGTTTGGATTGGATATCCTGCGACCGTCTGTGCTAAACGATTGTCCCTCAATCACTTTGAACCCCAACGCCACCAAATTTATGCTACCCGGCAAAATGAATATCCCACTACCCCTGGCGGCATGATAGACTGTTAGGTAAAAATCAGATGGCCGTAATCCACATTAAAACTGTAATCGTCGCCCCAAAAGAAAGGGTTTTCGATCTCTCTAGGAGCATCGACGCCCATCAAGATACAGCAGAACACACAGGCGAGCGAGCCGTAGCCGGTGTGACAACGGGTCTACTCGGACCGGGACAAGAAGTGACTTGGGAGGCGAATCACTTTGGTGTTAGACAGCGCCTCAAAGTAAAGATGTCCAAGTTTGATCGCCCGAATCATTTTCAGGATGTGATGCTCGAAGGTGCTTTTCGGAATATGCAGCACGATCACTCATTCGAGGACACAACGGAAGGTACGTTGATGATTGATAGATTTGAGTTTTATTCCCCGTTCGGAATTCTTGGTCGAATGGTGGATATATTATTTTTAAAAAGTTATATGCGCAGATTTATCCTGAAGCGAAACGGCATTCTAAAACATACAGCAGAATCGAATGACTGGCAAAAATACATCCACACAACCTAATCTGGTTCTGCAGTGAATAGCCACACTCGTCACGGATGATGCTCCGAGCAGCATACTCCGCTCCAAGGGCGTCTATCACTGATTTTAAACTTTAGATATAGATTTGCGCATCCTGTGAAAAGAGCGATTCTCTCAGCCATCTCTGCATGGATCGTCGGCATCACGTTCGTCCTTGCTGCAGCCTATGTTACCCAATCTCCCTCATATCACACCACCGAGCCTGTGCGAGAGTTCTTTCAGGGCATTCTCTTTTGGGCATTTTTCATTGGCATCGTTGTTTTCCCAAC
This sequence comes from Akkermansia muciniphila, assembly GCA_943331195.2. Taxonomy (GTDB): domain Bacteria; phylum Verrucomicrobiota; class Verrucomicrobiia; order Verrucomicrobiales; family V1-33; genus CAIZWU01. The sequence goes on from CALQKQ020000276.1 coordinate 1,388, forward strand.
ATGCCTTTTAGTCGTCACACCACTCCTGAAGTTCGTTCCGCATTCTTCCCGACTGCGCCAGCCCTGCATCGCGCTTCTCATCGGTGCTGCATCTGGACCGATTGCAATGTATATATGCGCAGCACTATATCTCCAACGAGCCTTCATGCCTGACTTCCGAGAGCAGGGGCATCTGGTTTTTGGTTGCGCGGCATCTCTTATCGGAGCGACATTCGCATTTTCTTATGCACGCTTTCACCGCACTATCTGCCCTGAATAATCAAGCGCTGCAGCGAATGCCTCATGCGTGTCACATGTTCTGCTTGGGCATAACTTGCGCCACACGCGAGTCATCGCTGAGCTTGAGGTCGTTCGGCGATTCCTAGCCGCACTGTAATTCACCCGATGAAAAGGATCCAAGTCGCACTACTTCCACTTCTCTTCACGGCACTTGTGGCCGCCTACGTCAGAGAAGAAATTGACCGCGCTCCAACTAACACACCTTATGCAAAGCGTCGTCATCGACAAACCCTACACCTTCATCCCACCCCGCTTCAGCCGGTTCTGGCACTGGACGATGCGCAGGATTCTGCCACGCCAACTGCGCAAGCAATATGGCATCACTGCGGTGGAGTGCATCGGCGCGGAGAAACTTCGGGCTTCACTCAATGCCGGCCACGGCGTCATGGTAGTGGGAAACCACTGCCGACCCTGTGATCCGATGATCCTCGATTCGCTCGCCGCCGCCGTTCACAGGCCGTTCCACATCATCGCTAGTTGGCACGTTTTCATGTCGAGCCAAGTCCACCGTTTCCTGCTGCCCCGGCTCGGCGGATTCAGCGTCTATCGCGAAGGCATGGACCGCGAGTCTCTGAAGTGCGCGATCCACATCGTGGCCGAAGCCAAACATCCGTTAGCCATCTTCGCCGAGGGCATCATCACCCGCTGCAACGACCGGCTGGTCAACTTCATGGAAGGCCCCGCATTCATGGCACGGGCCGCCGCGAAACAACGCAAGCAGGGAAAAGTCGTCATCCATCCGGTGTTCATCCGCTATTTCTTCGAGGGCGATCTGTTGAAGACGGTCATTCCCGTCGTCGAGGAAATCGAGAACCGCCTTTCCTGGCAGCCGCAAGTCCAGCTGCCCTTGCGCGAACGCATCCACAAGGTCGGCAACGCGCTGCTGGCCCTCAAGGAAATCGAATACTTCCAGTCGCCGCAGCCAGGACGCTTCCGCGAGCGGTTGCAACGGCTGCAGGATCACTTGTTGACACCGCTCGAAGACCAGTGGTGCGCTGGCCGCCACGACGGCGATCCGATGGCGCGGGTCAAACGCCTGCGCTCCGCGATCCTACCGGAAATGGTCACCGGGGATCTAACGGAAAGCGAGCGTGCCAAACGCTGGCGCCACCTCGCCGAGGTTTACCTGGTCCAACAGCTTCATTGTTATCCGGGAGACTACATCGAAAACCCCACGCCCGAGCGGATTCTCGAAACCGTCGAACGTTACGAGGAGGACCTCACCGATCTCGCCCGACCGCATTTCCCGATTCGCGCCGTCATCACCGTGGGCGATGCGATCGAAGTCAGTGCCACCCGCGACCGCTCGCAGGAGGCGGATCCCATCACTGCGGAAATCCGCCGCCAAATGGAGGCGATGTTGGAATCCTCCAAGGCCTGCCGCAAGCTCACCCCAACCGGGACGGAAATCTCATGAACCCCATTCTCCTGCGCATCGCCGTGATCGCCGCGGGGCTGGTGATCTGGTTTTGGACGCAGAAACTCATCGCCCGGAATTCGATCGGATTGGTCGGGATCGGCGATGGCGTCCACCGGCTCACCGCAGGTTGGCACCGCTATTTCACCGACCACGCAAAATCCGCCAACCGCGCGCTCGCCATCAGTTCCTTCGGCATCGATCTACTCGGGCTCTCGCTCATTGCGGCCTCGATATTCGGGCCGAGTTTCGCGCCGTTTCTCGGCATCCTCATCGTCTTCAGCCTGCGCCAAATTTCACAACTCTGCTGCACCCTGCCACCGCCGCCCGGCATCATCTGGCGGGATCCCGGAATGCCGACCGTGCTAGTCACCTACGCTGTCGCAAACGATTTTTTCTTCTCCGGCCACACTGCGCTCGCGGTGTTGGGTGCCATTGAAATCTGCCACCTCGCGCCATGGTGGCTGGGAGCCGCCGCCGTGGTCGTTGCCATCGGCGAGGTGGTGATCGTGCTCGTCCTGCGCGCCCACTACACCATGGATGTGATCACCGGAGCCTTCGCCGCCTGGTTCGCCGCAGACCTGGCGGGACGGATAGCTCCGTTTGTCGATAGCTGGTTGAAATAGCCGGCCGTCGATCGGTTGAAATGTTTGTCAGCGAACTCGATGTCTTGCTCCCAATCGAATGGCAACACGTCATGAGAACCACTGCGGACATCATAGCCGATGCCGCCCTGCACCGAGGTGTCGTGTTCCGGCCATGCTGCACCAGGCAAACCCTCGGTACCTAACTTTCAATAGAACAGCTCCGCCGCCTTGGCCGCGGCGGGCGGCGCCGCCGATGGCGGAGAGGATGGAGGCGGGGGTGCTGATGATGAGGGCGCAGGGCGAGGCCACCACCATGATGGTCATGGCGCGGTAAAAGGCGCTCTGGAAGGCCTCGTGGTAAAAGAGGGTGGGCACCAGGATCAGCCCCAGCGTGAAGAGGATGACGCCGATGGCGTAGAATTGTTCGGCGCGGTCGAGGAAGCGCTGGGTTGCGGCCTTCTCGCTCTGGGCTTCTTCAACCAGGCGCACTAACTTTTCGATGGTAGAATCCTTGGCGAGGCGAGTGACGCGGATTTCGAGGCCGCCGGTTTGATTGATGGTGCCCGCGAAGACGGGGTCGCCCACGGCTTTGGCGACGGGGATAGACTCTCCGGTGAGGGAGGCTTGGTCGATCGCCCTGGGGCCCTCGACGATGACGCTTTCGCCGGGACGCACCACCAGGATGTCGCCGATCACGAGGTCGGCGACAGCGACGAGGGCGGTGCCGCCATCGCGGCGGGCTAGGACCTTGTCAGGGCGCAGCTTCATGAGCGACTTGATCGCCTTGCAGGTGCGGTCGATGGCAAAAGTCTGCAGCACGTTAGAGAGGGAGAGGAGGAAGAGGACCATGGCGCCCTCGAAGGGGGAATTGGCCGCCGCGACACCGAGCGCGCAAGCGCGCAAGCGCTGTTTAGCTGTTAGCAGCGTTCGTGTAATTAGGCGATTTATTCATGAAGGATAGAGCATCGCGAAGCCACCGCTCGCGGTATAGTTCTCATTCGTCGTTCCGTTGGCAAAATCGGTTGTCCGCACTCTGCCCATGGTGCGGTCGATTGTAGATGATGCGTGCACAGGAGGTGGGCGGAATTTCAATTTCACTAGCGCTATGGCTCGGGATTAGCCATGGACCGGAAACGGTCGATTTGAATCTTAGGGGGGAGAGGAGCCTGAACCCATGGAAGAGGTGAGAAAGCCGGGCTCTCTCGCGCGGGGGACGATGGCGTTGCCAGGTATCTGGCGGGGTTTGCGTACCGTGTCCCATTTTGGGCCAGCCAGATGAAATTTTTAAATATTTTTTCTACCATTTTCTGCCGGGGTCAGCGTTGATGTGCCAAAGCCCCCCCCCCGCACCCTCAATGAAGAAATGCCTCATCCTCGTCCTTGCCACCATTTCGCTCTTGCCGTTCGAAGCCAGGGCGCAGTCGGAAAAGCTCAAAGTCTTCATCCTCGCGGGCCAGTCCAACATGGAGGGCCAAGGCTCGGTGGATCATGATGGCGAGAGGGACTACAACGGCGGCAAGGGGAATCTGGTCTGGTCGATGAAACACTCGAAGAGCGCCGACAAGATGAAGCAGCTCAAAAATGACAAAGGGGAATGGGTCGTCCGGGATGATGTGCGCATCTCATTCAAGGTGGGCGACCAGGTCTTGAAAGGTGGCCTCA
>CALQKQ020000277.1 GCA_943331195.2 Akkermansia muciniphila
CCTCAATGGCATCACCGCCCGGGCCCTGCCGCCTAGCGATTCCATCCCCAACCCCCTCCTGCGGGGCCTCGAATACCTCACCCGCGGCCGCAATTACGTGGAAATGACCACCCCCTCGGACTGGGGCCCGGTGCGCCTCGTCGCCATCCGCCAGCGCTCCACCCTGCACTTCTTCACCGTGACCGATCTGGTTTTCGAGGACACCCTCCACCGCGAAAAAATCCTCACCGGCTATGTGCCCACCCGCCAAATGTGGGAAAGCCTCTGGGTCGGCCCCAAGCCTACCGTCTCCGGCGAAGGCGAGCGCGCCTTGCTCAGCGGAGTGGAAAAACTCGACGTTCGCGTCAAAGGCAGCGAACTCCCTCCCGGCACGCTGCTCGTGCGAGGCCTCATCGACACCGGCGATCAGGTGTTAGTGAACAAGATGGCCTACCACTTCCGGAGCCCCCAGCGGGGCGAAGTTTTCGTCTTCTCTACCGCCGACATCAAAGGCATTCAGGCCCCCCCAGGGATCGATTCCCAGCACTACATCAAGCGACTCACCGGCCTCCCCGGCGACCGCCTGGAACTGGCCCCCGCCGAAGCCGTCATCAGCATTCCCGGCCGGGCCCCCCAGCCCGTGGGCACTCTGAAAATCAATGGTGCCCCCGCCGAAGAAGCCGGGATGCGCAAGGTCATGAGCCGCGAAAACGGCTATCGCGGCTACACCCTCGTCAACGGTGACTTCGTCCACGGCGAACAACCGGTCCAACTCGGCACCCGCTCATACATGGCCATGGGCGACAACAGCGCGGAAAGCTCCGATAGCCGCTATTGGGGTCCAGTCCCTGAGCAAAATCTCGTAGGGCCCGCACTGTTCGTCTACTGGCCTTTCCTCCCTCACTTCGGCCTCATCCGCTGAGCACCCCTCCCGCTTCCGCATGGACCCGCGCTGCTTGCCCTGGTGCTGGTCCGCAGGGGCCGCTGCCTGCGCCGGCTTGTTTTTCGCCGTGCAACCCTGGCGGGGCGAATTCCGCAGCGGCTTCGCCCTCGTCAAAAAATACCCCGCCGCCTGGGCCCTCCCTGCCGCCCTCCAAGCCACCGACACCCTCGCCTCCTATCGCCTTCGCGGATCCCTGCCCCCACTGACCGCAGATGCCCCCCTAGCCGAAACCGCCAGCGCTCTCCTCCACGCCTGGCACGGCTTCTCCTTCGGCCCCGCCGTGGCCCTGTTGGCCGCAGCCCTCCTCGCCGCTAACGCCGCCGGTCTCCGCCAAGGCTTCTTCACAGGTGCCGAATCCGTCACCCACCAAGCCGGCTCCCGCTGGCTCATCCTCCTCCTCCTCGGCGGAGCCGCCCTCCTCGCCGACGCTTCCCTAGCCAAACTCGGATTGCCTCCCGTCTGGCACGCCGCCGCCACCCTCCTCGCCATCCCCCTAGTCGGCTGGCCCTCCGCCGCCCTCCTCGCCGGCTTGCTCCTCCTCGCCGAAACCGAGCACCGCGCTCCTAAAAAAGTCGCCGGAGTGCGCTGGCTAGAATCCGCCGCCGCCCACTCCCTCCGCCTCTGGCCCTGGGCCCTCGCCCACGGCAGCGTCTGGTGGCTCGGCCGCTGGCTCCCCCCCGAAGCTCGCACCGCTGGGCTCCCCGTCCTCGCCGCCCTCGGCCTCGCCCTCGCCTTTGCCCCCCTCGTCTTCCTCCACCTCCGCCAGTCCTCCCTCTGGCCCCAAGGAGCCCATCAAGCCGCCACCCTCTGGCGCACCCACGGCTGGCAAACCCTCGCCTGGCTCTCCACCGCCGGTCTCGGCGCCCACCTCTGGGGCCTCGCGGGCCAACAACTCGCTCGGGCCCTCCCCACCGCCCCGCCTTGGCTCCAGCTCCTCCTCACCGCCGCCCACGCCCTCGTCCAAATAGGCTTGACGGTGCTGGCTCTCAGCGCATGGGTCCACTTGCGAGGCCCATCCGCCCCTCCCTCAGCCCCCCCGAAGGGCCGACGCGCCGCCCCATCCCCATGAGCTCCACCCCTTCCGGCCAATCCGCTAGCGAAATCGTGAAGCGCAGCCGGTCCAACTTGGCCTTCGCCCTCGCCTGCCTGCCGAAACGCCGCCGCCAAGACATGTACGTCTTCTACGCCTTCTGCCGCGTCGTCGACGACATCGCCGACGACCCCGGCTGGACCACCCCCGAGCGACTCCAGGCCCTCGACCACTGGCGCGCCGTCGTCCGCGGCGAAGCCCCAGACGGCGGCCCCTTCGAGCGCGATCTCCTCCAACTGCGCCACCGCTACCACATCCCCGCCGAAGACATGCTCGCCATCATCGACGGCGTCGCCATGGACATCGAGCCCCGCCGCTATCAAAACTGGGAAGACCTCAAACTCTATTGCTACCGCGTCGCCAGCTGCGTCGGTCTCGTCAGCGTGCGCATCTTCGGCTGCTCCGACGAGCGCAGCAAAGACTACGCCATCAACCTCGGCTACGCCCTCCAAATCACCAACATCCTCCGCGACGTCCGCGCCGATTGGGAAAACGGCCAGCGCCTCTACCTCCCCCTCGACGACCTCGCCGCCGCCGGATACAGCCCCGACGACCTCGCCAGCCTAACCTACAACGAAGCCTTCGTCCGCCTGATGCGCCAAGAAGTCGCCCGCGCCCGCTCCTACTACTTGCTAGCGCGCGCCGCCTTGGTCAAGCGCGACCGCCGCCCCCTCCTCGCCGCCGAAGCCATGCGCCGCATCTACAGCGAAACCCTCGACCTCCTCGAAGCCGACGGCTACCGCGTCTTCGACCAGCGCTACCGCCTCTCCTCCCTCCGCAAAGCTCGCCTCGTCGCCAGCGCCTGGACCAAAGGCCTCTTCGGGCGCCGCCCCCCCCAGCCCGCTCCCGCCTGAGCCGCCTCCGCGCCCCGCGCCCTTTTCCGCGACCCCCCAGAGAAGTTCATCGATTTCTCATCGCGCCTTCCCTACCCTGCTCACTTTCAGCCAGGCGTCCCCTTTCCTCATCACCTGATTTCACCTGATGCGCTCCTCCTTCCTCGCCTCCGCCCTCCTCGCCTGCGGCTTGCTCCCCCTCGCCGCCGAAGTGCCCCAACTGCTTCACTATCAAGGCCGCGCCCGCGTCAGCGGAGCCGACTTCTCCGGCACCGGCCAATTCAAATTCGCCCTCCTCAGCGGCACCGGCTCCACCACCTATTGGAGCAATGACGGCACCAGCACCGCCGGCACCGCCCCCACCGCCGCCGTCGCCATCAGCGTCCAAGGCGGCCTCTACAGCATCATGTTAGGCGACGCCACCCGCCCCGGCATGGGCCCCCTCCCCTCCGGCCTCTTCAGCCACGGCGACGTCCACCTCCGCGTCTGGTTCAGCGACGGCCTCAACGGCTGGCAACAACTCAGCCCAGACCAACGCATCGCCGCCGTCGGCTACGCCCTCATGGCCGACCAAGTCCGCGACGGCGCGATCAACACCGCCCAACTCGCCAACGGCGCCATCACCGCCGCAAAACTCGCCCCAGCGGCCGTCTCCGCCGCCGCCCTCGCCCCCACCGCCGTCGCCGACAGCCTCGCCGCCACCGGCCAAGGCACCGTCCCCTCAGGCGCCGCCCTCGTTTCCCTCGAAGCCGACGCCCCCGCCCTCCGCGCCGCCGGCTACATCGCCGCTGGCTCCTTGCATTCCAGCGACTCCTGGACCGCCATCGCCGGAGGCATCGCCCGCGACCGCGCCGCCTCCGTCTGGACCGGCAGCGAAATGCTGATCTGGGGCGACGGCACCGAAGGCTGGCGCTACCGCCCTTCCACCAATGTCTGGACCCCCATGCCAACCGAGGGCCAGCCCTCCAACCGCGAAAATCCCCTAGCCATCTGGACCGGCACCGAAATGATCGTCTGGGGCGGCCGCATCAACGGCGCCTATCCCACTTCCGGCGGCCGCTACAACCCCAGCACCGACCGCTGGACCGCCCTCAGCCTAACGAACGCACCAGCCGGCCGCTTCAACGCCACCGCCGTCTGGACCGGTGCCGAAATGCTCGTCTTCGGCGGCAACAACGGCAGCTCCGTCCTCGGCGACGGCGCCCGCTACCAGCCCAGCCTCGGCCTCGGCGGCACCTGGAGCCCCCTTCCCACCGCCAGCGCCCCCGCCCCCCGCCACCTCCACAGCGCCGTCTGGACCGGCGCCGAAATGCTCATCCACGGCGGCTCCAACGGCGCCGTCGCCTTCAACGATTGCCTCCGCTTCAACCCCGCCGCCGCCGGCCTCTGGTCCGCCGCCTCCTCCCCGAGCAACGCCCGCTTTTCCCACACCGCCGTCTGGACCGGCCGCGACATGATCGTCTGGGGCGGCACCATTCCCGGCGCCAGCTCCGCCTATGCCAGCGGCTTCAGCTACTCTCCTAGCACCAATAGCTGGACCGAACTCGCCACCGCCGGAGCCCCCGACGGCCGCATCCAACACAGCGCCGTCTGGTCCGGATCCGAAATGATCATCTGGGGCGGCTCCACCAGCGCCACCTCCCTCGCCTACGCCGGCAGCGGCGGCCGCTACCATCCCACCAACAATACCTGGACCACCCTATCGACATCCGGCGCCCCCGCCGCCCGGGTGTTCCCTAACATGGAATGGACCGGCAGCGAAATGATCGTCTGGGGCGGCTCCAACGGCGCCGGTTTCAACGCCGGAGGCCGCTACCGCGCCGGCCAAACCTTCTACCTCTATCAGCGCCCATGACCCGCCGCCTCGCCAGCCTCGCCCTGCTCGCCGCCACCGCCGCCCCAGCCAACTCCGGCGGCCTCTATCAAATCGATGGCGCCCTCGACTCCGGCGGCGGCCCCGCTTCCTCCCCCTCCTACGCCCTGCAGCAAACCCTCCCCAGCCTCCCCAGCAGCGCCTCCAGCCCCGCCTACTCCCTCCTCCTCGGATTCACCAGCCTGCTCGACCCCGCCAGCAGCGGGGCCGGTCCCGCCGCCTTCGCCGCCTGGCAAACCGCCTACTTCGGAGGCCCCCTCGAACCCGAAGCCGGCCCCTACGCCGACCCCGATCACGACCTCGTTCCCAACCTGTTAGAATTCGCCTTCAATCTCCCCCCCTTCCTCCCCAGCTCCCCCCTAGCAGTCCCCGGCGCCAGCGGCGGCCTGCCCTGGTTTCACGAGGAAACCATCGATGGGGCCCGCTACCTCATGGTCGATTTCATCCGCCGCAAAAACGCCGGCCGCTTCTTCCCCGAATCCTCCCCCCAACTCGCCACCTGGACCCCCGCCACCTACACCGTGCAAAGCGGCCCCATTCCCGCAGCCCCCGCCTACGAACGACTCCAACTGCGCCTCGGCCTGCCCCTGCAACCCG
>CALQKQ020000278.1 GCA_943331195.2 Akkermansia muciniphila
AGTTTGGTGTGGCCGGCGAGGAGTTGGGCTTGGATGGCGGCTTGTTCGGCGGCGGGCTGGGTGGAGTCGAGGCGGGCGGCGGGGAGGAGGCGTTTGGTGAGGGCGTCGACTTGGTCGCGCATGAGGGCGAGGAGGGGGGAGACGACGAGGGTGGGGCCGGGGAGGAGGAGGGCGGGGATTTGGAAGCAGAGGGATTTGCCGCCGCCGGTGGGGAGGAGGGCGAGGGTGGAGCGGCCGGCGAGGAGGCGGCGGATGACGTCGGCTTGGCCGGGGCGGAAGGCGCGATGGCCGAAGGTGGCGCGGAGCAGGGCCAGGGCTTGGTCGAGGGAGGGGGGATCAGCGCTGGCCGTCATACCAGATGGCGCAGGATTCGCGGCGTTTGAGGGTGCGGCCGCCGGTGAGGATGGTGCGGAGGAGCCAGGCGAGGTGTTGCCAGGGGCGGTGCATTTCCAGCTTGCGCGGGGAGGTGGCGAGGGGGTGTTTTTGGAGGATGACGAGGCGCTGGCCTTGCTGGCGGGCGAGGGCGTTGAGTTTGCGGGAGAGGAAGATTTCCTCGCCGGCGAAGAAGGCGGGGTCGAAGCCGCCGCTGGCGCGGAAGGCGTCGGTGCGGACAAAGAGGAACGAGCCGGCGGCATAGCGGCGCCAGACGGAGATGGCGTGCCAGAGGCGGATGGCGGCCTGGGCGCCGCGGCCGGGGACGTCCATTTGGAGGAGGCTGCCGCCGCCGAGGATGGCGGGGTCGTGGAGGGCGACGGCGAGGTCGGCGAAGAGTTCTGGGGAAGGGGTGGAGTCGGCGTCGACGAAGAGGATCCAGTCGCCGGTGGCGGCCTGGGCGCCGGTGTTGCGGGCGCGGCCGATTTGGTTGAGGGGCTCGAAGACGACGCGGGCGCCGGCTTGGCGGGCGAGGTCGGGGGTGGCGTCGGTGGAGTTGTTATCGCAGACGATGAGTTCCCAGGCGATGTGAGCGGGGGCGAGGGAGGTGGCGGCGGCGCGGCTGATGGCGGCGAGGGTGGCGGGGAGGAGTTTGGCCTCGTTCCAGGCGGGGATGACGATGCTGAGTTTCATCCGGCGCGTAAGGGGTAGGGGCTTGGGGAGTGGCGGGGCCTCAATCTGGGGAGGGGCCGTCCATGGCGGCGAGGTCCTGGAGGGCTTTTTCCCAAGCGGCGGTGGTGGCGGCAAGTTTGTCTTGCACGGCCATGAGTTGGCGGTTGAGGCGCATGGCTTCGGCGGGTTTGCCGTAGGTGGCGGGGAGTTCTAACTCCAGGGCGAGATCGGCCTGTTTTTTTTCCAGGGCGGTGATTTCGGCTTCCATGGTGGCGACGGCTTTGCGGAGGTCGCGCTTGGCGGCGGTGGCGGCTTCGCGGCGGAGGTTTTCGGCTTTTTTTTCCTCGCGGGTTTTGAAGAGTTTGACGGGTTCGGCGGGGGCGACGGGGACGGGGGATCCGGCGCGGGAGTCGGTGAGGGCGTCGCCGGAGACGAGGGCGGAGCGGTCGGAGGTTTGGTTCGACTTGTCGAGGTAATATTGGTAGTCGCCGGCGTAGGAAGTGAGTTTTCCGGCGGAGATGTGGAGGACGGTGGTGGCGAGTTTGCGGATGAAGTGGACGTCGTGGCTGATGAAGATGAGGGTGCCGGTGAAGGCTTCCATGGCGCCGATGAGGGCGTCGATGCTGGCCATATCCAAGTGCGTGGTGGGCTCATCCATGAGGAGGAGGTTCGGAGGATCGAGCAGCAGCTTGCAGAGGGAGAGGCGGCTTTTTTCGCCGCCGCTGAGGACGCCGACGGGTTTGAAGACGTCTTCGCCGCTGAAGAGGAAGCTGCCGAGGAGGTTGCGGACCATTTGTTCGGGGACATGGTTTTCTAGGTCCATGGCCTCGGCGAGAACGGTGCGGTTCATCTTGAGGGTTTCCTGGCGATTTTGGGCGAAGTAGCCGACGCGGACGTTGTGGCCGGGAGTGCGCTCGCCGCTTTGGGGGACGAGGGCCCCGGCGAGGATTTTGAGGAGGGTGGACTTGCCGGCGCCGTTAGGGCCGACGAGGACGGTGCGCTGGCCGCGTTCGGCTTCGAAGTTGAGATCTTGGTAGATTTGCAGTTCTGGGTAGGAGAAGGCGACGTCTTTGAGGGTGATGGCGCGAATGCCGCTGCGGGGGGGTTGGGGGAACTTGAAGGCGACGGTTTTGGCCGCGGCCACGGGGGCGGCGATTTTCTCCATGCGGTCGATTTGCTTGAGCTTGCTTTGGGCTTGGGCGGCCTTGGTGGCTTGGGCGCGGAAGCGGTCGGCGAAGTCCTGGAGTTTTTTGATTTCGCGCTGTTGGTTTTCGTAGGCGGCGAGGTGTTGTTCTTCGCGGGCGACTTTTTCGCGGACGTAGGACTCGTAGTTGCCGGTGTAGAAATTGAGGCGTTCGTGGGCGATTTCGACGACTTTGCGGATGAGTTGGTTGAGGAATTCCCGGTCGTGGGAAATCATGAGGATGGCGCCGGGATAGGATTTGAGGTATTCTTGGAACCAGCCGAGGGATTCGAGGTCGAGGTGGTTAGTGGGTTCGTCGAGGAGGAGGAGGTCGGGTTCTTGGACGAGGAGGCGGGCGAGGTGGGCGCGCATGATCCAGCCGCCGCTGAGGGTTTTGGCGGGGCGATCGAAATCGGATTCGCGGAAGGCGAGGCCGCGGAGGATGCGTTTGGCCTTGGGTTCGGCTTCCCAGCCGAGGGCGTCGGCCATGTGGGCGGTGGCTAACTCGAGGACGGTTTCGTCGCCGGCGGGGGCGCTTTCTTGGGGGAGGTAGCCGAGGGTGACGCCGCGTTCGAGGAGGATTTTGCCGGAGTCGGGGGCTTCCTCGCCGAGGATGATGGAGAAGAGGGTGGACTTGCCGGCACCGTTAGGGCCGACGAGGCCGAGCCGGTCGCCGCGGATGAGTTGGAGGGAGGCCTGGTCGAAGAGCACGCGGCCGGCGTAGGCCTTGCTGATGTTGTTGAGCTGAAGCATGTGGGGGGGGAAAAGGAACCGGGAGCCTCGCCGGGGGGTGAGGCCAATGCAAGGCACCAAGTGGGGGACATGAAAAGGCCCGCCGGAGGGGGCTGGGGGGCCTCCTCCCGGCGGGCCGGGGGGTTTGGAGAAGTGCTAGGTTACTTGAGGGTCATGAGGAAGGCCTTCACGTCTTCGAGTTCCTGGGGTTTGAGGATGAGGCCCATGGGGGGCATGGGGGAGACGGGGGTGGCGGTGTAGTTGTCGGCGAGTTTGGCGTTAGGCTCGATGAGGCTTTCGGTGATGTAGGCGGCGTCTTTGCGGGCGGCGATGCCGTCGAGGGCGGGGCCGACGGCGCTGCCTAGGCCGCCTAACATGTGGCAGTTGATGCAAGCGGCCACGGGGTGTTTGCGGAAGATGTCTTGACCGCGCTGGGGGTTGCCGGCGGCGAGGGGAGTGGATTCCTCGACGGGGATGAGTTCGCAGAGTTTGACGTCGTCGAAGTGGCTATCGCCCTTGGCGACGTGGAGGAGGTTGATGCTGGCCTGGGTGGCGTTGCCGCTGAAGTAGATGACTTCGACGGGGGTCCAGTCGGCGGTGCGGGTGACTTTTTCGGTTTCCTGGCGGTTGATGTGGTCGTTGAGGCTGGACTTGCCGCGGAGGTTGTTGGTTTTGATCCAGGCGCTGAGGCGGTATTCGGTGTTGGGCTTGAGGGCGACGTCGGCGTAGAGGCTGGTGTCGGCGCCGGAGGTGGTGATGCAGCGGACGGATTTGGTGCCGCTGTGGAACCAGTCGGGGAGGTCGACGGTGGACCAGGCGGCGCTGGTGGTGCCTTTTTCTTGGTTGTAGTCGCGGCGTTTCCAGCCCTCGGGGAGGCCGTCGGTGCCGGTCACTTCGAAGCCAGGATTTGGCAGGAGGTTAGGACCTTCCTTGAGGGCTTCGGCGCGGTGTTTGCGGACGAGGAGGCGGGAGGCGTCGCGGAGCCATTCATCGGGCTGGCCGGAGGCTTCGGCGGCGAGTTGTTTGACGAGGGTTTGGAGTTCGGGGGTGGTGGGGAATTCGGCGAGTTTGGTCCAAGCGGCGAGGCGGGTGGTGAGGTCGGGGTCGTGGACGACGCCGGATCCGAAGTAGCGGGCGAGGGAGGCGGGGTCGCTGCCGAGGGCGCGGATGGCGGTGCGGCGGAGGCGGGCGTCTTTGGCGTAGAGGGCGGCGGTGAAGGTGGGTTCGTCGAGGGCGTGGAGGCCTTGGAGGGTGGCGAAGGCGTGGAGGGCGCCGATGGTGCCGTCGTTGGCGGCGACGACTTTTTTGAGGGCGTCGGCTGGGGCGGTGGATTGGCTTTCGACGAGGAGGCGTTGGGCGTGGAGGCGGCGCTCTTGGATGGAGCTGGAGAGGGCGGCGAGCAGGGAGGGGGTGTCGCCTAACACGAGTGGCTGATGGGGGTCCTTGGCTTGGTTCCAGGTGACGCGGTAGATGCGGCCGCGGGAGTGGTCGCGGAGGTCGTTGACGTGGGCGCCGCCGACGCCGGTGGTGGCGTCGTAGCCGCCGTTGTTTTTGCTAGGAGTGGGATTGTGTTGGATGATAAAATTTTGCCAATCGGCGAACCAGACGGCACCGTCGGGGCCGACTTCGGCGAAGACGGGGGACATCCATTCGTCGCTGCTGGCGACGAGGTTAAAGCCGTCGCGGGCGGTGGCGCCGGCGCCGTCGGGTTGGACGTCCATGAGGGCGATGAGCTTCATGGTGGGTTCGCAGACCATGGCCATGCCTTGGAGGCGCGGGGGGAGTTTGGCGGACTCGATGAAGGAGCTGCCGGCGGCGGCAGTGTAGCCGCCCATGACGTCGACTTGGCGGAAGTTAGGGGTGATGGTGTGGGCCTTGTCTTCTTGATTGATTTTGCGAGCGGTGGTGGCGCGTTGGCCGGGGGGGACGGCGGTGGCGGGGATGCCGCCGTAGAAGAGGGGGGCGCCGTTGGCGGTGCCGCCGTATTGGTCGCCGGCGGCGTTAGCGCTGTGGCCCCAGGAGTTATTGGAGAACTGGTGGAGGAACTCGAGGGCGGAGCCGTCGGCTTTGAAGCGGTAGGTGCCTTGGGAGAAGGAGCGGGGTTGGCCGCCGACTTCGCCGTTGAAGCCGGAGTAGCCGACGCAGCCGTAGAACCAATTGTCGAGGCCGTAGTGGAGGTTGCTGGCTTGGGCGTGGGTGTCGCCGAGGCCCCAGCCGGTGATGATTTCCTGGCGGAGGTCGGCTTTGTCGTCGCCGTTGGTGTCTTTGAGGAAGAGGAAGCGCGGGGGTTGGGCGACGATGATGCCGCCGTTGGCGAACGTTAGGCTGGTGGGGATGTTGAGGCCGTCGGCGAA
>CALQKQ020000279.1 GCA_943331195.2 Akkermansia muciniphila
AAAAACGGAGGATGGGATGGGAGACAACGGGCTGGTGGGAAGAGGGAGTCCGGCCTAACTTTTCAAAATTTTTGTGGCTGCGCATGGTTGTTGAAAATAGGGGGCTCGCCCCCCAAACCCCCCAGAGTTTAGCGCATTCCAGCGATCATGAGATGGATGGACAACGGCCCTGAAGCTGGTAGGAGAGGGGTCCCTGAGGGGATATTTATTCGCACTTAGAAAAATATTCGGCCATGGCCGGTGATGACTCCCAAGACTGGCCGGAGCAGTTAGCCATCATCACGGCCTATGCCACGACCGGCGAATCTTGGTCTGATGAGCAAAACCAAGCTGCCGATCAGGCCCTTGAAGCCGAACTCCGGGCTACGGGATGGTGGATGCGGCGGATCACCGGATATTCCCCCACCACCCAGCACCGGGAGCCCGGCTGGGCCGTAGCCATGGACTGGCAAGAAGCCTGCGACCTCGGAGTCCGCTTCCTCCAGGACGCGATCTATGTCGTCCACGCCGACGCCCTGGCTGTCACGATTTGTGATCACCGCCGGGAACTCCGGCCGGTGGGGACCTTCCAGCAGCGGCTCACCGCATCCTGACCCAGCGGCCCAACACCTTTGCTTCGAACCCTCCAACCGCCACCACCAGATCATTCTTTGGTCCTCTGCGGCTGGCGCACCGCCACCTTGGTTTCCCGGGGAGCCACCAGTTTTCCGTTGTCCTACCCTTCCAGTCCCCTGCGAGGATTGGTCATTTGCGGGCCATTTAGCCGCCTCTCATAAGTCTACCGAGACGTGCAAGCAAACCACCCAGTCGCTGGTCGGGGCGACCGGGAGCGTAGCCAGGGCCAGTAGGCACCAGAGTCCACTTCCCGCACTTCGCGGCGCTGGCTGTCAGGGATCTGCGCTGCGGACCACGCGGAAGCCCAGAGGGTTGCTCTGGTACTCCGGGAGGCTATAGCTGCCCCGGTACGCGACCCGGCAACCGTAGTCACCGGTACCGCCCCTGACCACCCGGAACATGCCCGAATATACGTCAAAACACCACTCCCAGGCATTCCCAGACAGATCGAATAGGCCCAGCTCATTTGCCAAATTCGTTCCCACGGCGTGAGTGACGCCACCTGAAATCAGGATCTTCACCTCCGTCCCAGGTGCCACGTCCAACCTGAACCCGAACGCTCCCTTCCTCGCCTCCAGCGCCTCGTTCACAGGCTGACAAGCCATCACGTCCAGCTCCGGAACTGTTTCGCTCATCAAGCGGTGGGTGCTCGCCAGAACCCCGGGCAGACCCGCAGTGTCAGATAAAACATCCCCCAGCTTCCGCCAAGACAAAAATCACCGTAAGTCGTTGAAGATGAGAATTTTGAACAGACAAGTATCCTAGCCATCGAAGTCGAAGACAGCAGCTTTACATCCCCCTCCGAGTCCTGCACCCTCGTCCAGTGATTTGAGATTGGGGTGATGAGACCAGTTTGAGTCGAACCCAGTGCCTGATTCATGTTGCAGACTGGTGGGAAATGGTCACCTTCAGAGCAGCCAACCGGCGACGGATGGCTGGGGACGCGGTATAAGTTTCGGTATAACCTAACAGTTAAAAACGGCTTAAATTTCTGCAACTCCCTGAAAATCAAACGGCTCCATAGTTCAACGGATAGAACGAGGGTTTCCTAAACTCTAAATCTGGGTTCGATTCCCGGTGGAGCCACTTCCCCCCAAAGCCGCGTCAGGTTAGATCGGACAGCGGGCTTTCCTACCCGCCCCGGCCTGCGGCAAGCGGGCCCTTGCAGGGCGGGCCTGCGGCGCTTAGGCGATGACCATTATGGTTGAAGCAATGATCCGGTACGAAGGCGGGCTGCACTGCGCAGCGGTGCATGGTCCCTCACAGTCCCTCCTGGAAACGGACGCCCCCGTGGACAACCTGGGGCGCGGCGAACGCTTTTCTCCCACCGATTTAATCGGGACAGCCCTAGCAACCTGCGTGGCCACAACCATGGCCATGGTGGGGGACCGCCTCGGGATCGACCTGGTCGGCCTGACCGTCCGCGTGCGCAAGCACATGAGCTCCGATCCGCCGCGGCGCATCGCCCGATTGGAAATGGAAATCGCCGTCCCCGTCGCGGCCGACCACCCCCAGCAAGCCCGTTTGATCGCCGCCGCGCAGGGCTGTCCGGTGCGGCGCAGCCTGCACCCCGAGGTTGACGTGGTCGAAACCTTCGCGTGGCAAGGCCCCCCCGCCTGACCTCGCCCTCCGCTTTCCCTGGCGCCGCGCGGCCGCGCCGGGCCCATAAAAATCGGGTGGTCGGCAATGCCGACCACCCGCAGTACTAACATCTCCTTAGAGGCGGTCCTGGCGCTTTCTGGCCAGGCGGGAAACTCAAGCCTGGGCAGCGTCGGCCTTGAGGTCTTGGTACATCTGGAAGCCCTGTTCGGGGGTGAGGTTTTCGTGAACCACCCCGCGCACCGCTTTCATCATGCTGATGGGGGCGTCGCTCTGGAAGATATTGCGGCCCATGTCCACCCCGTTCGCTCCTTGCTGGATCGCGTTGTAGCACATCTGCAGCGCTTCCAACTCGGGCAGCTTTTTGCCGCCGGCAATCACGATGGGCACGGGACAACAGCTCGTGATGCTTTCAAAACCTTCTTCGGTGTAGTAACACTTGACCACGTTAGCGCCGAGCTCCGCCATGATGCGGGTGGCGAGGCGGAAATACTGCGAATTGCGCGCCATGGCCCGGCCCACCGCGACCACTCCCATCACGCCAATGCCATAGCGGCTGGCACCATCCACCAAATCGGTGAGGTTTTTGAGGGTCTGGCGCTCATAGGCGCTGCCAATAAAGACTTGCACCGCTAGGATGCTCGCGTTGAGGCGGATCGCTTCCTCAATGCTGAGGGCGGTGCTTTCGTTCGAGAGCGGCTCGAAGCCAGGGCGGCCAAAGCGGACCTTCTTCCCTTCCAATTCACCTTCCCATTCCTCCATCGGACTCACCATCGAAGTGCCGCCAGAGGCGCGCAGGGCGATCGCTTTTTGCGTGGAAGCAGGAACGATGCTGCGCTGAATCCCGCGGGTCAGCATGAGGCAGTCGGCGTAGGGCTCTAGCGGAAGGATGGTCTGGTCCACCCGCTCCAGGCCGGTGGTGGGGCCCTGGAAGTAGCCGTGGTCAAAAGCCAGCATCACGGTGCGGCCATCTTTGGGATTGAAGACCTTGCTGAGGCGGTTCTTGAGACCCCAGTCATATTGGTGCGAGCCCTTGAGAAAAAAGCCCGGCGAAGTCTGAGGAACGTCGGTGAAGTATTCCTTTTCTTTGCGGTCAGCGGCGCTGGTAGTGATGTCGGCCATGGTTGTTGTTAGATGAAGGTGGACGGTGGGGGCGTGGGGGACTCAGATCTCAAAGAAAACCCGGCCCCCGACGGCCTGCGAGATTGCACCCGGATGCGCCGTGGGCGCAAGGGAGTTTGCAGGCGGCGACCCGGCCGGAGTTTGACAAGCGGAGGCGGGTCGCTACTGGTGGCAAACCCGGCGCCCCGGCGCCCACTTCCCTCCATGTCCCCTGCCCCGCACTCTTCCCCTCGCCGCTTCGGCTGGGTCTGGCTTGGGGTCCTCGTGCCCCTAGCCTTCACGCTGTGGTTGTCCTGGACCTGGACCCCTAACTTCCCTCGTGCCGACCACTGGGGCATGGAATCTGATTTGATGGTCGCCGACCCCAGCCAGGCCCTCAGCTGGAATCTGCTCGCGCAACAGTTCAACGATAGCCGCTATGTGCTCTCGCGCCTCTGCTTCCTCGCGCTAGGCAAAGCCACGGGTTGGAACTTGCAGGTCGAGGCCGCCGCTTGCGTCCTCATGGCCGGCGGCATCGCCGTGCTCGCCTGGTGGATGGCCCGCCGCAGCCTTCCAGGGCGGGCCGCCGACGGGGCCGGGGCCCTCATGGCCTTGCTCATTCTCTCACCCCACCAGGTGATGAATTGGAACTTCGGCGTGCAAATCTGCTATTTCCTGCCAGTGGGGTCGGCCGTGGCCACCGCCGCCGTCTTCCTAACGCGGTGGAGCCTAGCCCGCCAAACCCTCGCGGGCATCCTCATCGCGACGTTGGGATCGTGGTCCTTCGCCAATGGCTGGCTAACCTGGGGCTTGGTCGCCTGGGGCGTCCTCGGCGGGTACCGGCGCGGCGGCATGCGCCCCGTGGCCGTCGCGCTGTTCGCCGTGCTCCTCGCCGTGGCGGCGAATCTCCTCGCCTATTTCCACGGCTATCACTTTCAAGAATCCATCCCGCTTTCCCAAAAATTAGCGCAGCGCAGCGGAGCCATCGTCCACTACTTTCTCAATACCTTGGGCGCAGGCCTCGCCGAAGGCTGGCTTCAGCCCAACCAAGCCCAGCGCAGCCAGCTGCTCGACCGGCTCGCCCCGCCCTTGGCCCTACTCGCACTGGCCTGGCTCGGAAGCCTCGTTTTGTGGCACCGCCGCGACTTGTGGCAGCGCGGCGGGGCCTCCCCCGCCTGGATGTGGATCGGCCTAGCGGGTTGGTCCCTCCTCGTGGTGGCCCTGGTGGCCCTGGCCCGCACCGGCAACGTTCTTTCCCACCCCTTCGCTTCGCGCTACCTCGCCTTTTCTCTGTGGGCTTGGGCCGCAGCGCTCGTGCTCAGCCTGATGCTGCCCCCTGGCCGCCCTCGCCGCTTTCTCGCCATCAGCGGCAGCGCCCTCCTCCTCTGGGGCTGGGCGAGCGGAGCCGCCACCGGCATCAAACAACTGCACAAAGACGCCTACACCATGCGCCTGCTCCACGGCACCCTAACCATGGCCCTGGTGGCCCCCGAGCCCCTCGGCCTGCGCGCCAACGACCCCATGATGCACCTCTTGCTAGAACGCCTCCAGCGCCTCGACGACTTAGGCTATCTCCAGCCCCCGCTGGTGCGCAGCCCCTTGGTTTCCCAAGCCACCGTGCGCCAGGATCCCGCCGTAGAAGGCCAACTCCTCCCCATCCCCCCAGGCTCACCTCCCATCATCAGCGGCTACGCCATCGACCATCGGCGCCAGGGTCCGGCCGACGCCGTGGTGCTCTCGCTGCAACCCGAGGGCGGCCCCGAAATCTGGTGGACCCCAGTGAGCGGCCGCACCTTGGACAAAGCTTTCAAAAAACAAGCCAACGCCCAGGGACTAAGCGGGGAGCACGCCCGCATCGGCTGGATCTGGGAAGCTAGCCCCAACCCAGCTCCCTATCAGATCGTCACCCCGCCCCCCGCCCTTCCTTGTGTGGTCCGTGCCTACGCCCTCGACACCCGCAGCGGAACTTTTTACCGCCTCCAGGGCGAACAGC
>CALQKQ020000280.1 GCA_943331195.2 Akkermansia muciniphila
ATCCGGTGCTCCGAGAGATAGCTGCAGCCTCTGCACCGCCGCCGCCGTGCCCCTTGATCGCCTCCACCTCTATAAACGCGGTCGTAGGCGGTCTGGGCACAGCCCGCCGCCAAGCCGCCATCGTGCTGTAGCGAACCCCCCGCGTGCGGCAAAATTCCGCCATAGAAAGCCCGCTGCCCTCAAATGCACGCGGCAACGCCGCGCGCCGGTTATGTGCTAAAATACTTCGCATCCCTCACCCTGTCATAGCGCAACGCCACCGCAGCAATTTTCAGACGGGAAAGGATCAACTGCTTATCTTTAGTTCACAGCGCAATTTTCTGAACGTCAATTAATTACGTTGGAACTACCCAAAGTAAACAAGCCCTAGGCACGCCCCTGCGCTACGCTTCGGGTCGTGCTATGCCCTCCGTTACGGCTTCCCAAAATCGGCCCCTCCTGCCGCCGATGCTTGACAGACGCTCAGGATAGACTACAGCGCCCTAGCAACCGACGCCGCCGACTAGTTTAACACCCCAGTGGCCGGAGTTTTGGGTCCACCTCCTTCTCTTACCGCTCCTTCAAAAGCAAATCCCATGAAATCCCTTTTTCTAGTTTTCCTCACGCGGTTTTTCCTGGTTCTTGTTGCCAGTTTTGGCTCCCAGGCTTTTGGGCAGGGCGGCACCGCAGATTCGAACATCTTCACTCTCGACACCCGCTCCGGCGTTCTGGTTCGCGGCGTGGTTTTGGACGGAACCGCACCTTCCGGTCCCTATGCACCTCTGCCGGGTGCGTTCGTGACCGTCGGCCCCGTCTCGACCACGACAAACTCACGCGGCGCATTCGAGATCAAGGCATCGCTCGCCTCGGCGCAGACCGCTACGACCTCCATGCAGAACTTCGCCAACTGGACGAAGTCTCTCGGCCCACAGGCAAGCGGCACGGATCTGGATCTTGGAGCCATCATCCTGCGCCCAAGCGACAAGCCCGTCGTTCAATCCGTCCAATTGAACCCCCAATACTGCTTTTTGGCGGATCGTGGACTTCAAACACAACTCAACGTCACCATCAATTGGCTCACTTTCACTCCCCGGCGTGTGGAGCTTCGTGAGGGGACCCGCTTGCTCGCCTCGAACTCTACAGCAGGTGCCACAACGACATTTCCTCTCGACATCGACGCACGCTTTCCCGGAGGCAGTCCAAGGCCGTACAATCTGGTCGTCACAGCGATCGGCACCGGCCCCGGAGGCGAGGCCACGTCGTTGTCAGTGGAACAACCACTCCATGTCTTCCCTTGGCCGGCGTTCCTTGAGCCTTTAAAATCGCAGGCTGTCACCAATGCCCAAAGCATCGCTCTGGATTTCAGCCTCAGCACCAAGGAGCACAAAGTGACTTTGCCCGTGATCGGGCGTTTCGGTTATGAGTTCGGTCTTGGCGGTAGCTTCGATTACGGGCTGACGGACGGTTCCTGGGAGGCGGCATTGGGACTCAGTGCCTCTGGCGAGCAGGGAAAACGTGGTCGCCGGCCCAAAATCCCGAGCTTTACCAACTACGGACGCCCTCGCTTTTACATCGGAAACCGGGAGCTTGAGCTGGCAATATTTGCCCGTGCTGCTGGAACTGGTCTGCCAAGCTATGGAATTCAAGTGAAGGAAATTGCCGGTGGCATGAGTCTCTCCGCCCGCTTGGAGTTGTCCCGCTATAGCCTGCTCGATTTGATCGGTCCCGGTCTTACCATTGCCGCGAGAAACCTTGCTGGCGAGAACTTTGTGAGGAACTTTTCAGTGAGACTCGACGCACTGCCGGAGATTTCCGGTGAGGGTGTTTTCGCTCCACGATGGCCACTTAATTTTAAGGAGGCCACTCTCAGTCTTGGACTAGGCCTTGAGGCAGTTTACGAGCCTAAATTAGCCGGGAAATCCGCCAAAGTCTATCTCGGGGGTAAGGCCACTGGGACTTTCGGCCTGCCCGAGCCTATCTTCCGGAACGTGAATTTCAAGGGCTACGCTGGGATAAAGTTCGATGCCTGGGTCTTCAGTTACAAAGAGGAATATGTCTTTCTCGACTACACGTTTCCGGGTCGTCGCTTGCCCTCGGGCAGCTATCCAATCCCGGGCGGCATGCTGCTGGCCGCGACAGACAATTCCACGGGCTGGAGCCAGAGCGAGCGTAGCTGGAGAAATGCAGGCAACGAGCAATTCCTTCCACTGGCGGCTGGCCCGGGCCGGAGGTTGGACGCGGAGCAGTCTGATAACGTCGCTGCTCTTGAGCAGTTCAGCAGAATGGCGGCCGCCCCTTCTCCTGGTGCTGTTTATCAGCCGCCAGCGACCGGGCCAGGGCGGCGCCTGATCAGCGATCCCACGCTTCCCGCGGGTGTTGATTTGCCGCTGCTCGCCAATGTCTATCCCGGCAGTTCCCCAAGTCTCGCCGCTCGGGGTAGCGACCTGATGCTACTCTACGTGCGGGACACGGGCGCTGCCAATCCGGCGCAGTTCACGGAAATCGCATGGACCCGATACAACGGCACCTCCTGGAGCGCTCCGCAAGCACTTGCATCCAATCCTTCAGCGCAGTTTCGCCCGCAGGTGGTCTACGGCGCGAATGGCGATGCCATCGCCGTGTTCGAGCGGGTCAAAGATGCGGCCTACTCAGGCAGCGACCTCCCGACCTACGCCGGGCTCATGGAGATTTGCTGGAGCCGATGGAATAGTGCCACCCAGACATGGAGTGCCCCCGCGACGCTCACCGAAAATGCGATCCTCGACTTCGAGCCACGGCTGGCGGGGCCGATGGCTGATGGCAGTCTGGTGGCCTGCTGGCGGGAAAGCTCAGCTGGCCAGTTGGACGCGAGCCCGTCCGCTCCCCAGCGGCTCATGTCCGCCCGCTGGTCTCCCGCCACCGGGACATGGAGCGCGCCCGTCGCCTTGCTGGCTGCCGATGAAGGGCTGCTGGCCTTTGACCTTTCCGCCGGTGCCGACACGACTGTGGTCACATGGTGCGTCGATGGCGATGGCGATTCCGCCACCCCCAATAATAGCGAAATTTTCTACCGCGTCTTCACTGCCGGGGCGTGGGGTGCCGCCACGGCTCTCACCGCAGATGCACTGCCTGATGGCAATCCCCAGGTCTGGGTCGATGCGACCGGGAACGCCTCCTTGGTCTGGAACAAGAATGGTGCCTTGGTTCTCTCGCGGAACTTCGCGGCTCCTGCAGCCATCCGGGACACCGCCGAGGGCCTGACCGTGGCCGAGTATTCCCTCACCGGTGGCCCGGGAGGCAATCTGGTGCTGATCTGGCAGGATATGGGACAGAGCGGATCGGATACTTTCTACCGCGTCTATGATCCGGCGAGTGCCTTGTGGAGCCAGGACACGAGAATGTCTGCGGATTCTGATGTGGAGAAGGACTTTTCACCCGTCTGGGACGCCGTGGGGAATCTCACCATCGCCTACAACAATTCTCCCGTCACTTTGGGCACAGTCTCTGTGGCAACTCAGGGGGCTGGCACGGTGCAGGTGGAGAACGTGCCCCAATCCGGCCAAATGAGTTTGCTGCTCGCCAAAAGGGCGATCGTGCGGGATCTGGCCATCGTGCCTGCCAGCTTGAAGACCACAGGTTTGGGATATGCACCCGGGCAAGTGGTCAATGTGACC
Organism: Akkermansia muciniphila; assembly: GCA_943331195.2. Taxonomy (GTDB): domain Bacteria; phylum Verrucomicrobiota; class Verrucomicrobiia; order Verrucomicrobiales; family V1-33; genus CAIZWU01. The sequence goes on from CALQKQ020000280.1 coordinate 3,633, forward strand.
TGCGGGGTCGCCAATACCGGGAACGTGGCCGTGAATGCCCCAGTCGTGGCCTTTTTCATTGGCGATCCCGCAGCCGGTGGCTTGGAAATCCAACGCCAGACGCTCTCAGGCTGGCTGGCCGGGAGCGAGACACGCGAAGTGACTTTTGCGTGGACCATCCCGGCACCGGCTCAGACAAGGTTCCTTCACGTCGTCATTGACCCCGACAAGTCGGTCACTGAGTTTTCCGAAACCAACAACGGTGCCTCCATCAGCGTCGGGGGCCCCGACCTTGAAGTGGCCGCCCTCTCCACCACTGTGCTGAGGGACGGTGCCCTGCGCTGCGTAGCCAAGGTCTCGAACATCGGCAGCGCCCCGGCAGCGGTGTCAGGGTTGAAGCTTGTGCGGGATGGCCCCACCGCCGTGATGCTGCAGGATAAAACCGTGCCGCAGATCGAGGCCAGCAGCAGCGCCGAACTGGTCTTCGAGCTGCCACCCGGCACCCAGCCGGAGGGCGAGGGCTTCTACCGTCTGACCGTGGACGGGGATGCCCTCAGCGGGGACCTGGACCCGCTCAACAACACAGCTGCCTTCAGCGCCGTGCTCTGGATTGATGACGATAAGGACGGCCTGCCCCGCTGGTGGGAACTCGCGAATGGCCTGAGCGATGCCGATCCGCTCGATGGCACCGGTGACCGAGACGCAGACGGTTTTGCAGATGCGGCGGAATATCTGGCGGGCACCAACCCGCAGAATGGCTCGGATTTCCTCAGGGTCGGTGCCTTTCACACGACCAGCGTCGCGCCGGATGGCAGTGCCCGGCAGGTTTCCTTCTCGTGGGCCAGCGTGGCTGGTGCGGTGTATGACATCCAGCGGTCCTTCTCGCTCTCCGGGGCATGGGAGACCATCGCCACCGATGTGACCGCCACCCCTCCGCTGAATTCCTACACGGACAGTCTCTCCGGGACTCAGCCCAGAGCCTTTTACCGCTTGCGAGCGAAGTGACCGCAGGAATCCGGACGAACTTTTCAAACGATCACACGATGAACCCTACCTTTCTGAAATCCTGCCTGCTCACCGCTCTTCTCTGGACTGGCATCGGCTCTTCTCCGGCCGCGCCGGTAGTCTCGAACGTCCGCGTTTCCCAACGCGCCGGAGCGAACCTCGTGGATGTGTATTACAACCTGAGCGGTAGCGGCCAGAGCGGAGCCTCGGTCTCGGTCGAGCTATCCGACAACGGGGGCACCTCCTATGGCCTGCCGATCTCCTCATTGAGCGGGCACGTAGGCAGCGGAGTCGCCAACGGCACCAATCGCTATCTGGTCTGGAATGCCGGGACAGACCGCGCCAATGGATTCTCCGCCACCATGAGGCTAAGGATTACAGCGGTGGACACCCCAGCGATTCCCGACGGCTTTTCCCTCATCCCCGCAGGTGCCTTCACGATGGGCCGCACCAGTGGCGACACTGATGGGGATGCTCCACCCGTGACGGTGACAGTGAGTGCGTTTTACATGGGGAAATACGAAGTCACGAAAGCTCTTTGGGACGAAGTGCGAACATGGGGTGCAACGTATGGCTACACGGATCTCGCGGTAGGGGGCGGCAAGGCGAGCAATCACCCGGTGCAGTCGATCCGTTGGTTTGACATGGTGAAATGGTGCAATGCGCGCAGCCAGAAAGATGGACTGACCCC
>CALQKQ020000281.1 GCA_943331195.2 Akkermansia muciniphila
CTTGCCTTTGCGGCCCCGCGGCGCCCGCGCTAGGAACCGCCAGCCATGCCCGCCCTCGACTTCCGCAGCGACACCGTCACCCTGCCCACTCCCGCCATGCGCGCGGCGATGATGGAGGCCCCGCTTGGGGACGACGTCTTTGGAGACGATCCTACCGTGATCGCCCTGCAAGATTCCCTCGCCGCCCGCCTCGGCTTCGCCGCCGCCCTCTTCTGCCCCACCGGCACCCAAAGCAATCTCTGCGCCCTCATGGCCCACTGCGGGCGCGGCGACGAATACCTCGTCGGCCAAGACGCCCATACCTACAAATACGAAGGCGGTGGCGCCGCCGTCCTCGGCAGCATCCAGCCCCAACCTCTCGAAAACGCCCCTGACGGATCCCTTCCTCTCGACAAAATCGCCGCCGCTATCAAGCCTGACGACCCTCACTTCGCCCGCACCCGCCTCCTCGCTTTGGAAAATACCATCGGCGGCAAAGTCCTCCCCCCGGATTCCGTCCAAGCTGCCCTCGCCTTAGCCCGCCACCACGGCCTCGCCACCCACCTCGACGGCGCCCGCTTCTTCAATGCCGCCGTCGCTTCCGCCCCCACCCCCGCCTCCCTCCCCGCCACCGAACGCCGCCTCCTCGAAAACTTCGACAGCGTCTCCATCTGCCTCAGCAAAGCCCTCGGCGCCCCCGCCGGCTCCGTCCTCCTCGGCTCCACCGACCTCATCCGCCGCGCCCTCCGCATCCGCAAAATGCTCGGCGGCGGCCTCCGCCAATCCGGCATCCTCGCCGCCGCCGGCCTCCACGCCCTCCAACACCACGTCCTCCGCCTCGCCGACGACCACCACCACGCCAGCCTCCTCGCCCAGCTCCTCCGCGCCATTCCCGGCCTCACCGTCGACGGCCCCCACACCAACATGGTTTTCGTCTCCCTCCCCCCCGACCAAGCCGCCCCCCTCGCCGCCTTCCTCAAACAGCGCCACATCCTTATCGCCCCCTCCCCCCGTCTCCGCCTCGTCACCCACCTCGGCCTCGACGCCCCCGCCATCCAAGAAACCGCCGCCGCCTTCGCCGCCTTCTTCGCCCCCTCCAGCGCCCGCGCTCCCTCCCCAAGCACGCTCGCCTAAGTTGCTCATCAGCAACGTGTTATAAGCCAAGGACCTCCGCGGGCTTGACGCCGCGCCCGGCCGGGAAGCCTGGACCCCTGGGAAACCTTCCCCGCGCCCTCCCCGGGTCTGCGCCGCCCGGGTCCTGCCCGCCTCCTTGCCCCCTTCGGCCTGCCCCCTCTCCCAGGCACCGAAGGCCTGGCCGACCCCGCCCCCCGCCAATCCGGCCCCGGAAAGTCTTGCCACCGCTGCGGGGGCCCCTCACACTACCACTTCCCCCTCCGGCGCCTCCGCCCTCCGGCGCTTCCGCATTGAGATTTTCCACTTCACACGAATACTAACCCAGCTGGCGCTCCCCTGCCCTCAGCCCCGCTCCCCTTTCCCCCTCCCTCACCTCCATGCCCCATACTCTTTCTTCTTCCCGCGGTGTCATGGTCTTGCACCCCGAACTCCTCAGCGCCAGCGGCGTCCTCCTCATCCCCGCCCGCTTGCAGGCCTCCGACCTCCCCCGCCTCGCCAAACTCGTCGGCAGCCGCTCCCTCACCCTCCTCATTGAACCCGGATCCGCCTACGCCCCCGACACCGCCGCCGCCCTCCAGGCCCTCCACCTCCCCACCCTCGAGCGCGGCCTCCCCAGCACCGCCACTGCCCTCCAAGCCGCCCTGCGCCAAGCCGCCGTCCTCTACGTCCCCCCCACCGTCACCGCCCCCCGCGCTGCCAGCCTCGCCATCCCCCACCTTCTCCTCGAAGACCTCTGCCACCTCGGCGTCCCCCTCCAACCCATCGGCGTCGACTATCCCCGCAGCGAAGTCCTCTCCATCGAAGTCGGCCCCACCCCACCCGACGTCGTCTACGCCCTCGGCCCCGTCCTCCCCGCCCCAGCCGTCACCTATCCCGCCATCCAGGCCGCCCTCATCGCCGCCAGCGCCGCCGCCTTCGCCACTCGCCCTTCCCTCGACTTCTCCCTCGGCCGCCTCCTCCTCGAAGGCTTCAAAAAACACGGTGCCACCAGTCAAGTCGTCGACGGCCTCGACGGCTCCTCCACCTCCTACTCCAAAATCTTCGCCGCCGCCGCCGCCCTCGCCGGCCTCATCAAAAAAGAAACCTCCAAAGAACGCATCGGCATCGCCCTCCCCCCAGGCCGCGCCGGCCTCATCGCCAATATCGCCGCCGTCCTCGCCAACAAAATCCCCGTCAATTTTAACTTCACCGCCGGCAAGGAATCCATCGAAAGCGCCCTCCGCCAAAGCGACATCGACCGCTTCCTCACCGCCGACTCCTTTGTCAGGAAAGTGCAGAGCTTCCCCTGGCCCCCCACCCGCCAGCTCATCTTCCTCGAGCGCGTCATGCCCCCCTTGCAGCCCAAAATCCTGCAATGGCTCGCCGCCCTCAAGCTCCTCCCCGTCTCCTTCCTCGCCAAACTCCTCGGCCTCTCCTCCACCGGCGGCGACCGCGAAGCCACTCTCCTCTTCACCAGCGGCAGCTCCGGCGAACCCAAAGGCGTCGTCCTCAGCCACCGCAATATCGTCAGCAACGTCACCCAATTCGCCCTCCGCTTAGGCCTCCCCTCCGCAGACAAAATCCTCGGCTCCCTCCCCCTCTTCCACTCCCTCGGCGGCACCGTGACCATCTGGTTCCCCATCATCCAGGGCCACCCCCTCGTCACCTTCCCCAGCCCCCTCGAAGTCATCAAATTGGCAGAATTGGTCGAAAAACACCACGTCTCCCTCATGCTCAGCACCCCCACCTTCCTCCGCGGCTACCTCAAACGCGTCAAGGTCGAGCAACTCGCCAGCCTCAAACTCATCGTCACCGGCGCCGAAAAACTCCCCGCCAACCTCGAAGAAGAATTCCTCAAAAAATTCGGCAAACCCGTCATGGAAGGCTACGGCCTCACCGAAACCAGCCCCGCCACCAACTTCAACCTCCCCGAGCCCACCGCCTCCCCCTGGCCCATCCTCCCCACCCGCCGCCTCGGCTCCGTCGGCCCCCTCCTCCCCGGCCTCGCCATCAAAATCACCGACCCCATCACCGAAGCCGACCTCCCCATCAACCAGCCAGGCATGATCTGGCTCAAAGGCCCCAACGTCTTCAAAGGCTACCTCAAACAACCCCGCAAAACCGAAGACGTCCTCCGCCAAGACTGGTTCCTCACCGGCGATATCGGCCGCCTCGACCCCGACGGCTTCCTCTTCATCGAAGGCCGCCTCAGCCGCTTCTCCAAAATCGGCGGCGAAATGGTCCCCCACGAAACCGTCGAAGAACACATCACCCGCGCCATGCACCTCGAAGGCGAAGCCGAACGCCGCATCGCCGTCGTCGGCATCCCCGACGACGACAAAGGCGAAGCCCTCGTCCTCCTCAGCACCGTCTCCAGCGAAGCCGTTAAACAAGAAATCATCCAACTCCGCTACACCCTCCTCGAACGCGGCGTCCCCTCCCTCTGGATCCCCAAACGCCTCGTCCGCGTCGAACAAATCCCCGTCCTCGCCAGCGGCAAACTCGACCTCAAAGCCTGCGAAAAATTGGCCGCCGCCCGCCCCCTCAGTTAAGCCCCCGCCGCCCGCCATGCCCCTCCTCCCTCGCTCCTTCCGCCCCGCCTTCCTCCTCGCCGCCGCCCTCCTCCTCACCTCCCACGCCCCCGCCGCCCCCCCTCCCGACCACCGCCTCGCCCCCCTCCAAGACCTCAACGGCGACTTCTCCTTCACCCCCCCCGCCACCCGCGCCGCCTGGGACCAGCGCGCCGCCCACCTCCGCCTCCACACCCAACTCGCCCTCGGCCTCCTCCCCCTCCCCGATCCCTGCCCCCTCCAAGCCGTCATCCATAGCCCCCGCCTCCTCGACGGCTACTCCATCGAAAAAGTCTTCTTCCAAGCCCTCCCCGGCTTCTTCGTCACCGGCAACCTCTACCGCCCCCTCGGCCTCTCCGGCCCCCTCCCCGCCGTCCTCTCCCCCCACGGCCATTGGCCCAACGGCCGCTTCATGCGCGCCTCCGACGCCGAAGTCGCCCAACAACTCGCCTCCCACGGCGAACTCCGCGAAGACGCCGCCCGCAGCCCCCTCCAAGCCCGCTGCGTCCACCTCGCCCGCATGGGCTGCCTCGTCTTCCACTACGACATGATCGGCTACGCCGACAGCCTCCAACTCTCCCAAGCCCTCGCCCACCAGTTCAAAGCCCAACGCCCCGCCCCCGCCGACCCCGCCCTCTGGGCCCTCTTCAGCGCCCCCGCCGAAGCCCGCCTCCAATCCATCCTCGGCCTCCAAACCTACTCCAGCATCCGCGCCCTCGACTTCCTCACCAGCCTTCCCGAAGTCGACCCCGCCCGCCTCGGCGTCACCGGCGCCAGCGGCGGCGCCACCCAGTCCTTCCTCCTCGCCGCCGTCGACCCCAGACCCGCCGCCCTCTTCCCCGCCGTCATGGTCTCCACCGGCATGCAAGGCGGCTGCACCTGCGAAAACGCCAGCCTCCTCCGCATCGGCACCGGCAACGTCGAACTCGCCGCCCTCTTCGCCCCCAAACCCGCCCACTACACCGCCGCCGACGACTGGACGAAAAACTTCAGCTCCCAAGGCTTCCCCCAACTCCAAGAAATCTACCGCCTCACCGGTGCCCCCGCCAACGTCGCCCTCCTCAGCCGCACCGAATTCCCTCACAACTACAACCTCCCCAGCCGCCTCGCCATGTATCAATGGATGGCCCTCCACCTCCACACCCCGCGCCCCGCCCCCACCGCCGAATCCCCCTTCACCCTCCTCTCCCCCGCCGAACTCTCCGTCTGGGACGCCGACCACCCCGCCCCAACCCCCGCCGACCCCGCCTTCGAACCAAACCTCCTCCGCCAATCCCACACCTCCGACGCCCGCCTCATCGCCGCCCAACCCCAAATCATCGACCAAGCCCTCCCCCTCCTCCTCGGCCGCTCCTGGTCCGAAACCGCCCGCCGCCCCTTCTCCTGGCTCCCCGACCCCGCCACCTCCCTCCCCTCCCTCCCCGGCAAGCCCCAACGCATCGCCGGCACCCTCGCCCACGGTGCCCCCTCCGAATCCCTCCGCTGCGCCTTCCTCTACCCCTCCCCCTGGTCCGGTAACCTCCTCATCCACTTAGGCCCCGAAGACCTCACCGACCCCCGCGTCCTCCGCGCCCTCGCCGCCGGCGATGCCGTCGCCTTCCCCTCCCTCTTCACCGACCCCGCC
>CALQKQ020000282.1 GCA_943331195.2 Akkermansia muciniphila
CCCGTATCCGAATCACCGCCTCCCCCCCCACCCGCGCAAAACTTAAGCTCAAAACTAACTTCCCATCCGACCGATTCTCCTTCAGCGCATTCTCGATCAAATTGAAAAAAATCTGATCCCAATAAAACCGGTCCGCCTCAATCAAATCTTCCCCCTCGCCCGGAAACCCAAACTCCACCCGCGCCTTCTTCTCCTCAATCATCGGAGCCAAGCGGTCCACCACGTCCTCCATACACTCCCGACACGAAAAACTCGCCTGCCGCAACGCCGCCACCCCTCCCTCCGTCGCCGACTCAAATTTGGAAAGCGTCAACATATCCTCCACAATCCGCGCAATCCGCTCCCCATGCTTCCGCATCGTCTGCAAACTCTTCACCGTCATCACCGGATCATCGATCACCCCATCAAGCAAATTCTCCAGGTACCCATTGATAATCGAAAGCGGCGTCCGCAACTCGTGCGACGCGTTCGCCACAAAATCCTTCCGAATCTGCTCCGTCTCGTGCCGGTCCGTCTCATCCCGAATCACCACCCGCAAATGATTCGGCCCATCCTGACCAAACAAACGCACCGGCGCCGCACTCACCACCAAATAACGCTCCTCTTCCCCATCCTCCCGCTGCAACTTCACGCAAAATTCCTCCTCCTGCCACCGCGTCCCCGCCCCTACCCGCGCCACAAACGTCAAAATCGCCCCGTCCTGGATCAATTCCCCCAACGGCCGACCGTGCAACGCCCCGCGCGTGCAAAACAAATCGTGCGTCTCGTGATTCGCAAAAACAATCTCCTGCTTCTCATCCACCAATAAACAAGAATCACCTAAGCCCTCTAAAACACTCTCTAACACGTCATTGCGCTGCCGCAGCGCCGTCGAGGACTCCGAAAGCGGCACCCCAGCCTGCTTCAGCCGCACATAAAACCAAAACGCCAGCATCCCCAAAACGGTGCAGGCCACCCCCAATGCCGGAACCACCGCACTCATGGCTTCCCGGGCTCACTCGCCGCCGCCGCCGCCGACACCGGACTAAACCGATACCCCACCCCCCGCACCGTCTGGATGCAATCCGCAAACTTCCCCAGCTTCTCCCTCAGCCGCTTCACATGGGTGTCCAACGTCCGCGTCAAGGTCGTGTCCGAATAGCCCCACACCTCCCGCAACAACACATCCCGCTCCTGCACCTCGCTGTTCGCCTCCACCAACAAACGCAATAACTTAAACTCCGTCGCCGTCAAATCCACCGACTCCCCCGCCAAAAACAACTTCAGCGAGTTCCGCTCCAAATGGAAATCCCCATGCCGTAAACTCGAATCCACCGTCACCTTCTTCGACCGCTTCAGCAGCGCCTTCACCCGCAACACCAACTCCTTCGGACTAAACGGCTTGGTCACATAGTCGTCCGCCCCTAACTCCAACCCCGCGATCCGATCATTCAACTCCCCCTTCGCCGTCAACATCAACACCGGAATCCCCTGCGTCCGCGGATCCGCCCGCAACTCCTTGTACACCGTCACCCCATCCTTCCCCGGCAACATCAAATCCAAAACAATCATGTCCGGCTTCTTCTCCGTCGCCACCAACACCGCATCAATCCCATTCTCCGCCGTCAGTACCGTCAAACCCTGCCGCTGCAGGTTAAACCGTACTAAATCCAGAATATCTGTCTCATCGTCAACAACTAGGACCGTGTGCATGTGATTCAAGGGTAGTGGCGCTTGCCCAGGCGACAATGCGGTTTCGTGCGACGAAACCGTGACATTCTCCCGCCTTAGCACGCCCCCTTCATCCCTCATGAAAAATCGCCCGAATGGAAGGATAATCCTTACAAAATTGCCCAATCTCTTTCCGGCTCATCACCATGAACGCCGTCGACAGCGCATCCGCTAAGGTCCCGCTCGGCGCCACCGCCCACCGAATCACCCGGCTGATGTCCACCAACCGCGCACTCCGCGGATCAATCACGTGCGCCCCCTTCACCTCAAACCCCGTCCCGCTCAAGGCCTCGTCCCGCAACCAAAACGGCTCCGGCGACCCCGCCCGCACACTCCAACCCTCCCCCTCAGGCATCCGACCCGACCCCAACAAGGTGCTCGTCCCCGCATTCAACAGAAAATCCTCCATCCCCCAGTCCTCCTTCAGCAAGTGCGCCGCCTGATCCAACGCGTACCCCTTCCCAATCGCCCCAGGATCCAACAACATCCCCCCCACCCCCGGAGTCACCGTGAACGCCTCCTCGTCCACCGCCAAATGCTCCGACCCACAGCGCGCCCGCGCCGCCGCCAGCTCCGCCGCACTCGCCTCCCTCGGAAATCCATTCGGCCACACCAAAACCTCCGCCAAAGGCCCCATCGTCAGGTCAAACGCCCCCCCCGTCTGCTCCCACACCGCTTTCCCAAAACTCACCACATCCATCGCCGCTTCCCGCACCAACACCACCCGCCCCGCCTCACTCCCATTGATCCGCGATAGATCGCTATGCGGCACATACCGCGAAATCTCCTGCTCCAACCCATCCATATCCTCCCACACCGCCCGCGCCGCCTGCGCCGCCTCCCCCCGATCGTGATGCACCACATGCAACTCAAAGCGCGTCGCCATCGCCACATGCGCAAACTCATAAATCTGTCTCAACTCACTCATGGCCTTGCTCTTCCTCCAATTTTTACACCAAAAAAACCCACCGCTCAACCCTGGATCGCCAGCGGCGGCCACGGTGCCTTCGCCACATATGCCTCCCACAGCGCCCGCCGCACATACACCGCCATCCGCCCCGACGGATGCAGCGTCAAACTAAATTCCACCCACTCCCGCCCCGCCCCCGGCGCCCCCTCCACCCCGCGCACCGACTCCGGCAAACTCGCCCGAAATTCCATCCCACTCAAAATCACATCCGCCCCCTCCATCGCCGACAACTCCCCTCCCTGCCACTGATACTGCGGAAACTTCCGCCCCAAATACCACGGCAACGGCCACCCCCCCCGCGCATCCGCCTGCACAATCCGCAGCTGATCCCCCTTCCCACTCACCTCCGCAAAACGATACATCTTCTCCACCCAATCCAAACAGTCCGCCGAGGTCATGCTGTAATTCAACGGATTGCGCACATGCCCCGCAAACGACGGTGCCCCCCGCGTCGCCCGATACGCCAACAACGCACTGTGCAACATCGCCACCACCAACACCCCACCCATCAGCACCCGGCCCACCCGACCCTCCACCAAACGCAGCAAACTCGCCGCCCCCACCCCTGCCAACAGCAACATCCCATGCCACGGCCCCAACACCAACCACGGCGTCTTATACGCAATCGCCGAGTACAATAAAAACAACGCCACACTGTACACCGCCAAAAAACGCACCACATGCCGACTCTGATTCCGCGACGGCTTGGTGATAAACGCCGTCGCCATCCCAATCAGCCCCAACCCCAACAGCCCCCGCTCCCCCCACACAATCCGCCCCGACGGCTTCAACCCCACCTTCTCCGGCAACTGCTTCCAAAACTCCCCCTCCCCGCGCGTCCCCGGCCCCCCAGACATCGCCCCTCCCCAGACCAACTCCCCATAATACAAAAACGGCTTCTCATGCCCCTGCCCCCCCGACCGCTTAAACATCTTCCCATACGTCGCCACACTATCCACCACCGCCCCACCATCCCGAAACCCCTTCGAAAAAATCGCCACCGAAGTCAGCACCGCCGCCGCCACAAACGCCGCACACTGCGTCCCCCGAATCGGGTTTTTGCGCGATCGGTTGACCACCCCCAGCCCCGAGCCCGCCGAAAACAAATCCACCGTCCACACCACCCCCATCGCTACCCCCATCGCCGCAAATTGTAGCACGCACGTCTCCTTCGTCGCATGCATCAGCCCCGCAAAAACCCCCGCCCCCACCAGCCACCCCGTCTGCCGATTCAAATAAAACCGCCACCCACACCCCATCAGCCCAAAGGTGAAAAACACCAACAGCATCTCCATAATATAATACCGACTGTAAAAAACCATCACCGGCGAAACCGCCACCGCCACCGCTCCCCAACCCAACTCCGAAGGCGTCAGCCCATCCCCCACCAACACCAACAAGACCAACAATCCCATCCCAAACAGCACCGGCACCAAACGCAACTCGCTCTCACTCAAATCCGGCCACCCCCGCCCCCCAGAAAACCACGTCACCGGCAACGTCGCATACAACAGCGTCGGCCCATGGTGGTCCACCGGATCATACGCATACCTCCCCTCCATCATCTCCCCCAACTTCACCGCCTGCGTCGCCTCATCCACATGCATCGGCTTCGCCGCCAAATCCGGAAAACGCAAAAAACCCCCCAACACCAGCGCCACCACCACTAAAATCACGGCGCGCCACATCTCATGCGCCCCGGCGCGGGCTTCTGGGGAGGATAATTTCACGGCCTCCATGCTAATGGATCCCCCAGAATTGCAATCAGGAAATTCCCCGGCATCACCCCTCCCTCACCCCTCCCTCCCCAAAATTGCTTGGAAAACCTCATTAGTATGGAAATTATACAGTAGCACAGAAATGTTGCTTATTAAGTGATACAAACGAATAGCGCCGCCCCAAAATCGCCCCTCCCCCCCCGTTTACCTTGCCCCCTCCCCCTTCACCATGTTCTAATCATCCACCAACTCCCCTCACCCCCCAACCCGCCGCCCCAAGCCACCTCCACCTTTTCCTCCCTCCCCATGTCGTCGCCCCTCCGCCTCCTCGCCGCCCTGGCTCTCCCCTCCCTCGCCCTCGCCGACGACGTCCCCCGCCAAGACCCCGAAGCCTTCACCGCCAGCGGCCAAGTCAGCGGATCCCTCCTCCCCGGCCTCGACGAACCCCTCCGCTTCGCCGTCATCGGCGACTTCGGCTCCAGCGGCGCCCCCCTCGCCGCCGTCTCCGCCATGATGCGCGGCTGGGACCCCGACTTCATCGTCTCCACCGGCGACAACAACTACGGCCCCCTCGACAGCGACGCCGACAGCAACCCCAACCTCCCCGGAGCCCAAAATACCTGGGAAAGCAACGTCGGTGCCTACTTCGGCCCCTACCTGCTCGGCCGCGACGACCACAAATTCCCCCTCCAACAAGCCCCCTCCCAACGCTTCTTCCCCACCGTCGGCAACCACGACTCCGCCCCCGACTACGCCAACGGCGGCACCATCGACGACTACCTCGACTACTTCCACCTCAACCCCACCGGCCCAGCCCGCCTTCCTTCCGACCGCGGCGCCGTCCACTCCCCCGA
>CALQKQ020000283.1 GCA_943331195.2 Akkermansia muciniphila
CCTAATACTGCCGTGCTCATACTGCCATTGATTTGCGGCACAAAGGAGATGTCGCGGTCAAACGCACACTGCAGCTTGATCTCAATGCCCTGCACCAAACTGCCGCTGCGCGGCTCCTGCAGCACCGCCGTTCCCGCCACCACCGCATAGCCGGTCACCCCCGGGTCCCGAATCACAAAACTCACCGCCGGTGCCACATCCCCAAACACCGGAGGATCCAAAACAAACGCCAACGTCTCACTGCCCTCCAGCAAACGGTCGCTGAACAAGCGAATCGGAAATGTCAAATTAGGAATTTCTCCTGCCGGAATCGGAAAGACCCTATCCACGCTGGCATAATCCACCCCCGCCACCGCGCTGCCGATATCGCGCGAACGAACCCGCACCGACCCCGCCACCGGCGAAGCCCGATTGGCCACCAGGCGCAGCGAAACCACCGCTTCCCCGCCATAGCTCTCCTCCCCGGCAAGGGGGACAGTCCCCGTCGCCGCCAGGGAGTAAACAATGGACTCATCATCGACAATGGCTAGGGTCATGCCCGGTTCATAAAGGCGCACCCCGGGATTCCGATCCGAGGCCATAGTGAGATAAACCAGCGCCTCCGCACTGCTCGCGGCCAGATAGTCCTGGGCCGAAGCCGGAGCGCGGCCCGTCTCCACCCAGGGCGCGGCGAGCGGCCCGATGCGGCTGTACATCACCCCGCCGGCGACCAGGCTAGCGTCCGTGGCAAAGTCAACCTCCAGCGCCGTACCGCTCGGCGGCACGGTCTGCTCGGCGAGCCAACCGCCGAAGGCATCCTCCCGGAAGATGCGGATGCGCGGTTCGTGATCTGTTAGATAGAGGGACTTGCCGCTGAGTTTGGCGCGCGAAAAAGGATAGTCTACCCCACCAACTCGATTGCGCATGGTCGTTTTGGCATCCCATCCGGGATTGGCCCCACGCCGCCGCCGATAGGGCTTCACCTGGCTCAATCCGCTGGTGCCGACGATGAAGCGCTCGCCGTCCGTGGCCAAGATTTCGGTGACTCCAGGAAGCAGGTTCATGCTGCGGAGGCCATCGTTGACCAAGCGCCACGGCCCCAAACCCGTGCTGCGCTCCAACAAATAGGGCCCCCAGGCCACATAATCGTCGTCCACAAAATGAATCGGAAAGGCCGAAAAATCCCCCCGCACCGCCCAGTCCCATTGCAAACGCCAGGGCTCCCCCGCCGGGCCCGTGGCGCGGTACATCAACAAGTGATTGAAATAGACTCCGCCCTCCATCCGATAGCAGGAAATCGCTAGAGTGCGCCCGTCCGACTTGACATCGTTCCCATTAAACGAGGTCGCCCCCAGCAAAAGGCGCTGCTCCCGGTTGATTCCAGCCAGGCTTTCCCGGTCATAGCGATAACACTCTACCGACCCCAACCCCACCCCGTCCGGGTTGACGTCCGCGTCCCGCATCACAAAAAGCCAGCCCTGGCTTACCGCCACATGGGTCACTGGCTTCACCTCGTTAGGCAAGACCCAATTTTCGAGCAGCCTCCCATCCAAGGCCAGCCCCAGCGTCCCGGGTCGCAACAAAGCCTCCGCTTGGCTCCACGTGGCCCCCACCGCCTCCTCGTATTCCGGAAAATCGTCCTGCGCCGCCGCCACCGTCAGGCGAGCCGCCGGGGCCGCTCCACTCAGGGACAAGTTAGCGGAAACCGCCGCCACATCCTGCACCTGATATGCGACCGGCTGCGAGCTCGGCATGCTGGGATCAAATCCCGCGACCTTCAGGCGCAGCGGCACCGCCGCCTCCCCCAGCACCGTGCCCGTCACCGGCTGCTGCTGCACCGTCACGACGCTCTCTCCCAGCCCTTCCAACAGGGGCGTCGCCGATGTCGTCGCCACCGGCGCGGCATCGCTGTCCCGGATCACCAGCGCCGCTTCCGCCGCCTGACCCGGAGCCACCGCCCGGAGACGCACCGTCTCCCGCCGCTCCACCAGCGCGTCCCCCAACAACGTCACCCCAAGCCGCAGCCGCGAAGCCCCCAGCGGAATCACCGCCGTGCCGCTCGCCTCCACAAAATCCAGCCCCGCCACCGCGCTGCCAGCCGCCACTTCATAGCTGAACGGCGTATCCGCTAGGGCCGGCAGGGGTAATTCAACGAAAAATTCCCCCGCCCCACTGCCCGACTCCGGTTCCGGCTGCGCCGTGGCCGCGATCGATAGCTTGAACCGGTCGTCATCCCTCACCTCCACCGCCCCGCCCGGAAAAGCGCTCGTCAGCACCGCCCCCGCACTATCAAAAGTCTTGGTAATGGAGACTAACACCCCTTGATCCCAAAGCAGTTTTTGCCCATAGCCCGCCACCGGCCCCGAGCGGGTGCCGACGTCGCTCCACTCCGCGCGCTGCGTGGGTTTTCGCAAAAAGAGCGTAACCGAGCCTTTGAAGTCGGTGCGGTGCGGTTCCGCAGAGCGTCCCACCGCGACCCAATCTCCCGCTAGGGCCACGCTGAGGGATTGGCCCGGCTCCGCCGCCGGCACCGGCAGGAGACCCACTTGGGCCCAGCCGCTGCCATCCGCTTTTTTCTCGTGTATCTCTAAACCCGTCGGCTGCTGCACCGCCACTAAGCCCTCCGCCACCGCCACCGTCGGAGCGGTTCCCAAACCCGCCGATGGAATAAAATAAGATGGGGCCCACAGGTCCTCCGTTCCCTCCGCCCGCTCCCAAACCTGCAGCCCACCGCCCGCCAACGCCACCGCGACGCCCTCCCCTATCGCCAGCGGGTCCTCCGTGCTAATCAAGCCACTCAGCCGCCACCCCGAGGCCGAAGCCGGGTCCTGGCGATACACCCGGCCGCGCTCCGCATCCGGCAGCAACAAACGGTCGCCGTCCAGAAGCGGGGTCCCCGGCTCCAGCACCGCCATCGTGCCCATTTTCCGCCAGCCTCCCACCGCCGCCGCATCGCGGTACCAGGTATTCAGGACCCCGGCCTGATTCATCACGATGACTTGTGGCGAGACCGCTACCGTCTCGTTAGGAAAAGGCGTCGACGCCGGATCCGGCAAGCTCAGCGTAGCCACCAGGCTCAACTGGCCCGATTCCGCGCGCTCATAGCTATCCACAAAGCGACTCGTCCCCACGCTGCGCCGGGCCATCACCACCCCATCGCGCCAATACATCACCTCCGCCCCATCGGCCCCGCTGAATGCTGCAACCAGCGCCGGTTCAGAAAGCGCCGCCGCCCAGTCCGCCGCCCCAGGGGGCCGCACCACCAGGCGCAGCGATCCCGATTCCTCGGCGACCCCATCGGGAAGAATCGCCACCGGCACCTCCCCAGCGCCCATTTGCCAAAAAAGCCCTCCCGCCGGAGTGAAATCGACGCCCGCCCGCAGCCGGTGCGGCAACAGCGCCCACCCCACTGGCCGCACCTGCCCCGCCGCAGGCCAATCAAAAGCAAACCCCGCAGAAACCGGTGCGCCATCTCCCTCGGTCACCGGCGATCCCGTAACCTCCCATTCCCCCCGGGCCGTCCCCCCCGTCCATGCCGCCAAACCCCCAACAAGAAGACCTATTTGAAAACGAGACATCATCATAGCATTAAAAAAAGCCCTGCGGCGGAGCCCTGGTTCGCGAAAACGCCAGACCCGATCCTGACAACCAGTCAAAAAGGGGCCTGCTGGCGAAACATGGACGATCCTCCGCACCAAAGCTACTTTTTAATCTGCGGGACTTCGGCCACGCTCAGCGAAAGCGGCAAAGCAGCCAGCGCGGCAGGCGGAAAATGCCTCTGGCAAGGCATGCCGCTGCGGACTGCGGCGATCAGCGCAAGAAAAATAAAACCAAGGCTCCTGCGGCCACCGCCGCGGCACCGCAAGCCGCCCACACGATCTGCGTTCGCTGCGCTCGCGTAGCCGCCTGATAGCGGCGGACCATGAAAAGGGCAGAGAAAAGGGAAACGACAGAGAAGATAGCAATAAGGGCGATGTCCATGTCGGGGCGCGTTGGGTTTCGAAATGGGCTGAAGTCAATTGCAAGAGGCGCGTGACGCCTAGTCGCTCGCTCCCGCGCGCGCAAGCCTTGCTCCCATCCCCGGAAAAAGCCTATCAGCCACCCCATGCCCCCGCCTTCAATCCACCTGCAGCGCCCGGCTGCGGTGATTCTCGGTGTCGCCTAGGTAGACCCGGCCCGCAGGGGAAATGGCGATGCCTTTGGGCCCGGCCAACTGGGCTTGGCGGGCGGGGCCGCCGTTGCCGGAGAAACCGCTCTGGCCCGTCCCGGCGATGTGGTGGAGGACGCCCTGCTTCAGGTCGGCTCGGTAGAGGGCATTAGTGTCGCGCAGGGCGATCCAGAGTTGGCCGCGGCCATCGAAGGCTATGCTGCGGGGCCCGCTCAGCGGCGTCTCAGGAGAAAAGGGGGCCCCATCCTCGGGGGCCGCCTTCCTTCCGTTCCGGCAGACCGTGTGGACGAGCCCCCGGCGGGGATCCCCAGGTGCGAATGCGCTGATTGCCTAGGTCGCAAAAGTAGAGCTGACCATCGGGCGCGAACTGGAGGCTGATGGGCTCCCGCACTTGAGCGCTGCGCCCGTCGCCCCCATCGCCCGCGTGGCCAGGTTGGCCGGTGCCGGCAATGTCGACAACGGTCTCGCCCCTCAGCAGGGGCACCGCGAGCAGGCCAAACCAGCAGAGGAAGCGCCCTCGGATCATAGCAGGAGAAATGGAAACGCAGCGAAAGTGGGCTTTCTGTAAAAATCGGCTTTTGAGAGGCCCCCTGATCCGGCACCTCTGCGGCGCGCCGTTTCCAGCACCCACCTCGCGGCAAAGCGTTCAGCGCTCATGGGGATTCGCCCACAGCCGGATGGCGGTGCCGCAATACATGCAGCGGAACCATTGAAAGAGCAGGAGATGAAGCGCTAGGCTAGCTGTTTTCCCAAGACCGGGCAGGGAGTGCGCCTTGGGGTTCTTGACGCAGTTTCTTGAATAAAACAGATGGCAGCTGCAAATGCGGCAGCGGGCCCGGCTGCCCACGATCAAATGGGTCACCCCCAGCACCGCAAGGATCCCCGCCGCCACCACAATGTGCGGGGTGTAATCACTGGGCTTGGGCACCGCCAGCACCAGCCAAGGCACCGCGAGAACCGCCGCAAGCAAGGCCACCCTCCAGAGCAGCACCACCATCGCTCCAAAAATCAGCAACCCAGGATTGGGATGCACCACCCCCCGGCGCACCCAGCGCGAAAGCGATTCGTGCGCAGAAAGGCG
>CALQKQ020000284.1 GCA_943331195.2 Akkermansia muciniphila
ATCGCGATCGCTAGGGGTGTCAGGCGTTCCCCGGCGTTGTCGGTTCGAAGCCGTAGCCTATCTTCGGCACGCGAGGTAAACATCCGCCAAGCCGAGGGCGGCGGCGAGGGGGGCGTTGTAGACGAGCAGTTGGGGATGGGGTACCGGGGTGGGGAGGGTGCGGATGTGGAAGAGGTCGGGGAGTTGGGCGTAGGAGTGCGCTAGTTGCCAGGAAGCGGAGGGCGCAGAGGGGGAGGAAGCGGACATGGCGGAGGGGAGGCCGCGGAATGGGAGGGCCTCAGCCCTCAGCAAAGGGCGCGGTCTGGGAAAGACAAGGGGGGCTGGGAGGGGAGGGGAGGGATGGGAGGGCTGGGGTGAAAAGTTAGCTGGGATATTAGGAGAAGAGGGCTTGGACGGGGTGGGCGGATTCGACGCCGGTGAGGCGTTGATCGAGGCCTTGGAAGGGGAAGATGAGGCGGTCGTGGTCGAGGCCGAGGGCGTAGAGGAGGGTGGCGTGGAAGTCGCGGACGGAGACTTTGTCGATGACGGCTTGGTGGCCGACGTCGTCGGTGGCGCCGTAGTGTTTTCCGCCGGTGATGCCGCCGCCCGCTAACCAGATGGTGAAGGCGTGGGGGTTGTGGTCGCGGCCGGGTTTATCGGCTTTTTGGGAGATGGGGAGGCGGCCGAATTCGCCGCCGCAGATGACGAGGGTTTCGTCGAGGAGGCCGCGCTGGGCGAGGTCGGCGAGGAGGGCGGCGAAGGGTTGATCGGTTTCTTGGGCGAAGCCGGCGTGATTGCCGGCGATGTCGTTATGGCCGTCCCAGGAGAGTTGGTTATCCATGCCGCCGCTGTAGATTTGGACGAAGCGGGTGCCGCGTTCGACGAGGCGGCGGGCCATGAGGCATTGGGCGGCCATGTGGGAGCAGTGGGGTTGGTCGAGGCCGTAGAGTTTGCGGATGGAATCGGGTTCTTTGGAGAGGTCGAAGGCGTCGGGGGCGGCGGTTTGCATGCGGTAGGCGAGTTCGAAGCTAGCGATGCGACCGGCGAGTTCGGCTGCGGCGCCGGAATTGTGGAGGGAGGCGTGGTTGAGGTGGGCCATGAGGTCGAGTTGGGCGCGTTGGTCGGCGGCGGTGAGGTCGCTGGGGCGGAGGAGATTTTCCATGGGTTGGCCTTTGGGTTTGAGCCAGGTGCCTTGGTAGATGCCGGGGAGGAAGCCGGAGGTCCAGTTGCTGGCGTTGCCTTTGGGGAGGCCGCGGTCTTTGGGGTCGCTCATGACGATGAAGGCGGGGAGGTCTTCGCTAGCGGAGCCGAGGCCGTAGGTGACCCAGGAGCCGGCGCTAGGATTGCCCATGCGGGTGACGCCGGTATTCATCATGAAGAGGGCGGGGGAGTGGTTATTGGAGTCGGTGTGCATGGAGTGGATGAAGCTCATGCGATCGATTTGTTGGGCGAGGTGGGGGAAGATGGAGCTGGCCCAGGAGCCGCTTTGGCCGTGTTGGGCCCAGGCGAAGGGGGACTTCATTAGGGGGCCGACGGCGTCGGGGAAGAAGCCGGTTTTGGCGTCGAAGTTGGGGAGGGGCTGGCCGTGGCGTTTTTGCAATTCGGGCTTGTAGTCCCAGGTATCGACTTGGCTAGGGCCGCCATTCATGAAGAGCCAGATGACGGATTTGGCCTTGCCGGGGAAGTGGGCGGGCCGGGTGGCCATGGGGTTGCCGCTGGGGGCGGCGAGGCTGCTGCTCTGGAGGAGCTGCTGGAGGGCGAGCATGCCGAAGCCGCCGCCGGCTTGTTGGAGGAGGCGGCGGCGGGTGAAGGCGGCGAGGGGGGAAGCTGGGTCAGGGGACATAAATGAATTCGTTGAGGGCGAGGAGGGCCTGGCAGAAGTCGGTGAGGACGGCGGCGTGGGCGTCGGGGGAGGCGGCGGCGAGGCGGGGGGCGATGAAGGCGGCGGCGGCGCGCTGTTCGGGGGGCTGGGGGAGGCGGCCGAAGGCGAGCTGATAGGCTCGGGCGACGAAGGGGGCGGCGTCGCCGGTGGCGGGGCCGACTTCGGTGGTGACGCGGGTGGCGAAGGCGCGGGACCACTGGCGCACTTGGGGGCTGTTGAGGAAGAGGAGGGCCTGGGGGGCGACGGTGGTGGTGGGGCGGAGGCTTTGGCTCGTGAGGGGCTCGGGGGCATCGAAGACGAGCATGGAGTTGAGCAATTGGCTGCGCTTGAGGGTGAAGTAGATGCTGCGCCGCGCGCTATTTTCCGCTAGGGTTCCGGGGCCGTAGAGGGTGCGGTCGAGGGTGCCGGAGACGGCGAGGAGGCTATCGCGCACGGCTTCGCCTTCGAGGCGGCGGGGGATTTGGCGGAGGAAGAGGTTATTGTCAGGATCGGCGGCGGATTTGGCGGGATCGGGGGCGCTGCTTTGTTGGTAGGCGGCGCTGGACATGATGAGGCGGTGGAGGGGTTTTTGTTTCCAGCCGTGGCGGATGAATTCGCGAGCGAGCCAGTCGAGCAGGGCGGGGTGGGAGGGGAGGGCGCCCATTTTGCCGAAGTCGCCGGGGGTGGCGACGAGGCCGCGGCCGAAGTGGTGTTGCCAGAGGCGGTTGACGGCGACGCGGGCGAGGAGAGCGCCGGCGCCGTGGTCGACATCGCTGATCCAATTGGCGAGGGAGCGGCGGTGGCCGGAGGAGCGGGCGCCTGGGGGCGGGGTCCAGCGCCATTGGTTGGGGTCGCCGCGGGTGAGGACTTGGAGGAAGCCGGGGGTGGCGACGGCTTGTTTTTGTTGGGGGTCGCCGCGGTTGAGGAGGTGAGTTTCCTGGAGGAAAGGGGGGCCCTGGGAGTGCATCACGATGGGGGGGAAGCCTTCGGCGCAGACCATCACGGGGGAGGTGACGGAAGGTTTTTGCTGGAGGTGCTGGGCGAGGGTTTTTTGTTGTTCGAGCCAAGCGGGCTGGGTGGTTTTCCACCAATCGAAGAGGGTGGATTCCTCGGAGGGGAGGAGGGGGCCGGGGCGGGCGAGGAGGGTGGCGACGGCGGCGGGGAGGACGGCGGCGCGGAGGTCTGGAGGGGGGCCGACGCTGAGGGAGAAGCGGGGGCGCACCAGGTTGTGGCCGGTGTTGACCTTGAATTCGAGGGTGGCGGTGAGTTGGGTGCCGCTGGGGAAGTCGAGGGGTTCGGCGAAGGTGAAGGCGGCGGCTTGGTCGTGGCCGATGCCGCCTTGGTCGACGGCCCAACCGGAGGCGGGGTCGTCGTCGAGGGCGGCGGCGCCGGAGAGGTGGGTTTGGTTTTGTTGGTGGGTGACTTGGGGGGGGAGGAGGGTGACGGTGCGGGAGGGGCTGCCGTCGCGGGCTTGGGCGGTGAGGGTGAGGCGGCTGAGGGCGAAATTTCCGTTGGCGGCGCGGCCGGGGCCTGCGGCGGGGGCGGAGGGGTCGCTGAGGGCTTCTAACTTGAAGGCGGTGAGGGGGTGTTGCGCGGTGGTGGCGGTGAAGGTGTAGGTATCGCTGGGGCCGTTGGGGCCGCTGGCGAGCCAGGAGCCGTCGTCGAGGTGGCGGAAGGTGGCACCGGCTTGGGAGGTGAGGGAGGGGTTGTCGAGTTGGGCCCAAGCGGGGGTGGCGGGGGCGGAGCGGGTGGCGAGGAAGGCGGCGAAGTCGGCGCGGAGGGCGGTGGTTTCGAAGGCGCGGAGGGCGTCGCGGAGGCGGGTGGTTTCGGCTTCGAAAAGGGCCTTGGCGTGGGCGGCGGCGGCGGGGTCGATTTCGAGGTCGACGTTGCTGCGCACGGTGGAGGTGAAGGTGGCGAGGAGGCGGTAGTAGTCTTGGGCGGGGATGGGGTCGAATTTGTGATCGTGGCAGCGGGCGCAGCCTACGGTGAGGCCGAGGAAGGCGCTGGTGGTGGTCCCGAGCATGTCGTCCATGGCGTCATAGCGGGTGCGTTCGACTTCGTTGGCGGTGATTTGGGTGGGGAAGACGCCGGCGCCGAGGAAGCCGGTGGCCATCATGGCTTGGGCTTGGTCGGGGGCGAATTCATCGCCGGCGATTTGCCAGCGGGCGAACTGGTCGAAGGGCATGTCGTCATTGAAGGCGCGGATGACGAAGTCGCGGTAATGATAGGCGTGGGGGCGATCGTAGTCGTGTTCGAAGCCGCTGCTTTCGGCGAAGCGGGCGACGTCGAGCCAGTGGCGCGCCCAGCGTTCGCCGTAGGCGGGGGAGGCGAGCCAGCGGTCGAGGAGGGCGGGGTAGGCGGCGGGGTGGTCGGGGTCGAGGGTGGCGATTTCTTCGGGGGAGGGGGGGAGGCCGGTGAGTTCGAGGCAGGCGCGGCGGGCGAGGGTTGGGGGGGAAGCGGGGGGATTGAAGGTGAGGTGGGAGGCGGCGGCGTCGGCGAGGAGGAAGGCGTCGATGGGGTGGGCGGCGCCGGGTGGAGGCGGGGTGGAGGCGAGGGGTTGGAAGGCCCACCACTGGCGGTCGGCGGCGGAAACGATGGCGCGGTCGCGCGGGGGGGCTTTTCCGGCGAGGAGGGGGGCGTCGTAGGGGGCGCCGAGGTCGATCCAGGCGGCGAGTTGGTCGGTGAGGGCGGCGGGGAGGAGGGGTTTCTTTTTGGGCATGGCTGGTTCGGCCTGATGGCGGACCAGTTGGAGGAGGCGGCTGTCGGCGGCGCGGAAGGGCTGGACGGAGGGGCCGTCGCTGCCGCCGCGGAGGAGGCCTTCGCGGGTGGCGAGGTCGAAGTCGCCTTGGGTTTTGGCGCCGCCGTGGCAGTCGAGGCAGTGTTGTTGGAGGAGGGGGGCGATTTCGCGGCGGAAGAGGTCGAGGCCACGGGTCATTTTTTCGGCGTGGTCGGGGGGGACGTCGGCGGCCGAGGACAGGGTGACTAGGGCTAGGAAAAGCGCGCTTGGCATGGGGCGATTACGCGGGCGCGGGGGGCGACTTCTCAGGGGGTGGAGCGGCCGCCTTGCGCGGGGCGCGGGGGTGTGCATGGTGGGGGGCCCTGCGGCGGCGGGGCGGGATCCTGGTCTGGGGTCCTTCATGCGCATTCTAACTTATTATTTATGACATCATCAGTTCCTTTAAAGATAGCGGTTTTGGCGGGCGACGGGATTGGTCCGGAGGTGATGGCGGTGGCGCTGGAAGTGCTGGTGGCGGCGGGGGAGAAGCATGGGATTGGGTTTTCGTTTGACCACCAATTGGTGGGTGGGGCGGCGATTGATGGGGTGGGGAAGGCCTTGCCGGCGGAGACGGTGGCGGCGTGTGAGGGGGCGGAGGCGATTTTGTTTG
>CALQKQ020000285.1 GCA_943331195.2 Akkermansia muciniphila
CGATGCCGGGGATATCGAAGACGTTTTCGATGAGGACGGAGCCGGAGAGGATGAGGCTGACGTTTTGGCCGAAGGTGGAGGCGATGGGGATGATGGCGTTGCGGAGGGCGTGGCGGGTGACGGCTTGGGAAAAGGAGACGCCTTTGGAGACGGCGGTGCGGACGTAGTCGGTGGCGAGGACGTCCATGAGGCTATTTTTCATGAGGAAGGTATAGAGGGTCCAGCTGCCGATCATGTAGCAGACGAGGGGGAGGGCGGCGTGGTGGAAGAGATCGCGGACTTTGCCGAGGGGGCTGAGGGTGTTGAAGGTGGTGCTGGTGAAGCCGCTCATGGGGAACCAGTCGAAGCGGAACGAGAACCAGAGGAGGAGGAGGGTGCCGAGGGCGAAGCCTGGGATGGCATAGCCGATGAAGAGGGCGACGGAGGTGGCGTTGTCGAGGAAGGTGCGGTGGCGGATGGCTTTGACGACGCCGAGGGGGATGGCGATGAGGTAGGTGAGGAAAGTGGTGAGGAGGCCGTAAAAGAGGGAGACGGGGAGGCGGCGGCTGATGAGGGAGGCGACGGGTTCACCGGAGGAGAGGGACTCTTGGAAGTCGCCTTGGAGGAGGCCGGAGCGTTTTTGGCGGAAGGCGACGATGCGGGAGGGGTCGGGGACGAAGGTGGTGTGGCCCTCGGGGGTGGTTTTTTCGTCGAGGCCGAAGCGGACGGACCAGTCTGGGGGCGGGCCGGATTCGGGTGGGGGGAGTTCGAGGCGCGGGGGTTTGGCGGGGTCGGCGAAGTCGAGGATGAGGGCTTTTTTGGAGAAGGCGTGGCCGTCGGGGCTGGCGTAGCCGAGGAGGACCATGGGGGCGGCGTTGTCTTCGCCGAGGGGGACGAAGCGGGCGTTGACCTCGCGGGGGAGGAGGCCGAGCCACTTGAGGTAGCCGGTGAGGAAGCCGTCGTTCATGGAGAACTGCATGCGCAGTTGCTCTTTTTGGTCAGGCGTGAGGGAGGAGCCGCCGGAGGAGCCGCTGAGGCGGCTGCGGGCACCTTCGCCGGAGGCGGCGCGCTGGAGGGCTTGTTCGTAGGGGCCGCCGGGGAGGATGCGGGTGAGGGCGAAGACGATGAGCGTGACCCCGAGGAGGGTGACGGGGATGAGGAGGAGGCGGCGGAGGAGGTAAGCGCGCATGGCCGTCTGGGGAGCTAGGAGGGTCGCCAGGCGGGAGGCGAGGGATCAGCGTTTGGCGCCGGCTTGGGGGTCGAAGTCGACGGGAATGCGGAGGGAGGGGAAGTCCTTGAGGGTGAGGGAGAAGAGGAGGCCGTAGTCGGTTTCGCCGCGGTTATCGCGGACGACGGCTCCGAAGGCGGCGACCCAGCTGGTGAGGTCGCGGTGGATGCTGTATTGCTGGGTTTCGAGGGTGCTGTCGTCGAGTTCGTAGCGTTCGTAAGCGCTGATGCCCCAGTTTTCGTTGAGGCGGGCGTAGACGCGGAAATCGACGAGGCTGCTGTCTTCGAAGAAGGGATGGTCTTGGAGGAGGCGGTGGCCGACGGTGAAGTCGAGGTAATCCGTGGGCATGAAGGTGAGGCGAGTATTGACTTCGGAGAACTCGAAATTGTCGCCGGTGACGGGGAGTTGGGCTTCGATTTCGCCGCGCATCCAGGGGAGGGGGTTCCACTCGATGTCCTGGTAGAGGTTGGAGAAGGAGCGGTCGTATTCGGGGTCTTCGATGAAGGCGTCGATGTAGGTGTTGGTCGACAGCCAGTTCATGCTGGTGTTGTTGCGCTTGGTTTGGAGGCGGTTGTAGACTCCGAGGCGGACGACGTTCCAGTCTTTTAGGCTATCGATGGCGGTGTAGTTGGAGACATCGAGGGGGCGGGGGCGGGTGCTGAGGGCGAGGCGGTCGATGCCGTGGAACTGAGGGCCTTGGGGGTCGGCGCTGAGATAGGAATAGCTGAGGTAGGGCTGGACGACGTGGCGGAGGCCATCGACGCCGAGGGCGGGGATGGCGATGTTGTCGTAGGTGCGGGAGAACTTGGTGCTGGCGTCGAGGCCGACGGAGGCGAGGGTGCGGCCGGTGTTGTTGGGGGGGGCGGTGCCGCTGATGGAGGAGTAGTTGGTGTAGCCGATGCCGGCGCGCGGGGTGAGGCTGAGGACGCCGCGGATGGAGCTGGGGAAGAGGAGTTCGTGGTAGGAGTGGAAGCGGGTGAACTCGGATTCGACGAGGCGGGAGCGGAGGTCGTCGAGGGTATTTTGGGTTTCGCGGGGGTCGAGGTTGGCGGCGAGGATGGGGTCTTTGAGGGTGTCGTTGATTTTGGCGACTTTGGCTTGGAGGCGGAGTTCGTCGTCGTCGCCGAGTTCTTCTTTCAGGATGCCGAAGCTGCTGTTGCCGGCGTAGAAGAGGCCGGAGTCGAAGATGGGTTGGCGGACCATGTCGAGGGCGACTTCGGGGAGGCGGGTGTCGCTTTGGTAGTAATCGTTGGCGCGGAAGCGGGCGGCGAGGCTGAGTTCGCCGCGGTCGTGGTGCTTGATGAGGCTGGCGATGTTGTCTGGCTGGGGGTCGTCGCGGAATTCCCAGGGGTAGAAGTCTTCGAGGAAGAATTCGTCGCTGATTTTGTTGAGGTCGAGGTCGAGGTAGACGGAGCTTTCTTCGGGGCCGGGGAGGTAGACGCGGTGCTGGAGGTTGACGCGGTAGCGGTTTTGGTCGACGCCGCTGCGGTCGGCGGAGGAGAAGGTGTTGTTTTGTTCTGGGGAGCTGTCGTTGACCCAGTAGAATTTGAATTTCCCGAAATTTTCTAATCCGGCCGCTTTGGCGTGTTGGGAGTCGAGGTCGAAGCCGGCGCCGAGGCCGCGGGAGGCGTAGCCATCGAGTTTGAGTTTGAGGAGGCTGTGGTCGCCGAGGGTGGTGCCGTATTGGTTGAGGAGGAAGAAGCCGAGGTTGCTGCGGTAGCCTGGGGTGAAGGTGTAGCCCATTTCCTCTTGGAGGGGCTGGGAGAGGTAGGGGAGGTAGAAGACGGGGAGGTCGCCGGCGTAGGCCTTGAGGTGGTGGAAGACGATGCGTTCTTCGGGGTAGATGGTGACTTTTTCGGCGTCGAGATAGAAGCCGGGGTTTTCGGCGTCTTCGGTGGTGAAGGTGGCGTCCTCGGCTTCGATGAGGCTGATGTTTTTAGATTTGGTCTGGAGGTGACCGGCTTTGAAGAAGAGGGGTTCGGCGCTGGAGCGCATGTCGCTGGCGTCGAGTTCGCCGCTGTCGGTGTTGTAGGTGGCGTGGTCGCCGCGGTAGAGGAGGCCGTCTTTATAGATGGCGACGTCGCCGCTGAACTTGAGGGTGTTGGACTCGGAGATGAATTCGGCCTTGTCGGCGTAGGCCTCGAGGGTGTCGGATTTGAGGCGGAAGTTGCCTTCGAGGGCGACTCCGGTGCCGCCGGGAAGGATGTCCATGCGGGAGGAATCGATTTGCAAGCCGCCGAGGCCTTCGAGTTTGGAGCGCAGCACGTCGAACTGGGCGAAGGTTCCCGAGGCGGAGAGAGCCAGTGAGACGAGGGCGAGTGAAAGGATCTTCATGGGGAAACAAATAACGGAACAGGCCGCAACGCCCCCTCCATGGTAGACGGGATTTAACCAAAGGAGCGGGAAAATTCAATCCCGGGAAGATAAATAAATGGGGGGATGGGGGCAAGGGGAGGCGGGCAGCGCGCGTTTGGCGGCTGATCGGCGCGGTTCTCCCTGGGCGAGGGGTGAGGCGAGCTGGGGTGGGCCGACTGTTAGAAAGTCTGCACCACGAGGCCGGAGCGGAGTTTGGGTTCGAACCAGGTGCTTTTGGGCGGCATGATTTGACCGGCGTCGGCGATGGCCATGAGTTGGTCCACGGTGGTGGGAAAGAGGGAGAAGGCCACGGCGGCCTGGCCGCTGTCGACCCGTTTTTCCAGGCTGGCCGGGCCGCGGATGCCGCCGATGAATTCGATGCGGTCGCTAGTGCGGGGATCGCCGATGCCGAGGATGGGGGCGAGGAGGCGGGACTGGAGGACGCTGACGTCGAGCGATTCCACGGGGTCGGTCAAGGCGGCGGTGTCCCAGCTGAGGAGCTGCCAGGCGCCCTGGAAATACATGCAGACGGAGCCTGGGGAGGAGGGGGATTTGTCGCTGGTGGGGCGGCGCTGGAACCCTGCAGCGTCGAGCGCGGCGAGGAAGGCCTCTGGGGTGAGGCCGTTGAGGTCGAGGACGGCGCGGTTGTAGGGGAGGATTTTGAGTTGTTGGGCGGGGAAGAGGACGCCGAGGAACCAGTTGTAGTCTTCGGTGCCGGTGTGGTTGGGGTTGGCGGCGCGGCGCTCCAGGCCGACGCGCCAGGCGCTGGCGCTGCGGTGGTGTCCGTCGGCGACGTAGGCGAGGGGGACTTGGGCGAAGGCGTCGACGAAGGGGGAGGCGTCCGCGACCCTCCAGACGCGGTGGGCGATGCCGTCGGGGGCGGTGAAGTCGAAGAGGGGAGCCTGGTGGTCCAAGATGGCGGCGATGCGCTGATTGATCTCGTCTTGGTCGCGGTAAGTCAGAAAGATAGGGCCGGTGTGGGCGCTGAGGGCGCGGACGAGGTTGGTGCGGTCGTCTTCTTTGACTTGGCGGGTTTTCTCGTGCTTGCGGATGATATCATTGCCATAATCATCAATGTGGCAGGCGGCGATGAGGCCGGTCTGAGCCCGGCCGTCCATGACCTGCTGGTAGAGGTAGAGGGCGGGGGCGGGTTCGCGCTGGAGGATGCCGTCGGCGATGAGTTGTTGCAGGTTGCGGGCGGCGGTGGCGTAGACCTCGGGGGAATAGGGATTGGTGTCGGGAGGGAGGTCGATTTCGGCGCGGTCGACGTGCAGGAGGTCGTAGGGACGGCCGACGGCGAGGGCGCGGGCTTCTTCGGTGTCGACGACGTCGTAGGGGACGGCGGCCACGGCGGCGGCGAGTTCGGGGCGGGGGAGAAGACCGCGGAAGGCTTGGATGCGCATGGCTGAGGAAGGGGCTGACAAGGGTGTTTGCAGGGAATGAGCCGGGAGATGAGCCGGGGACGACCTAATTGACTCGCCTAGGGGAGCGGTCAAGACGGGAAGCAGGGGCGCGGCGCAAGTGTCCCAGAGATGGTTAACATTGAGGTGGAGGCCGCCGATGCTTGACCGGCGCACC
>CALQKQ020000286.1 GCA_943331195.2 Akkermansia muciniphila
GGATGGCACGGTGGTGCGGCGGGGGCTTTCGGAAAAGGTGCGGGCGAAGCTAACGACGGCGAACGAGCGGCGGCTGGCGGCGGAGGTGCTGCGGCGACGGGTGCGGCATTTCACGCAGGGGGTGATTTTGGGGAGTCGGGCGCTGATCGACGGGTGGTTTGAGGCGCACCGCGAGGTGGTGCGGGGCCAGAGCCGGACGGAGCGGAAGCGGGGATCGAAAAGCCTCGGCGAGGCGGCGCTGCGCGGGCTGTATGCCCTGCGGGATGTAAAGTAGCCCTGGCCCAGGCTTTAGCGAACACCCTGGCGATTTTACTCTCTGATTCCGGGCTCACCGACCTCTAGGCGAATTCCTGCGCCGACCTCCCTGATTTCGAGCGGCGGCGGGACTTTTGCGGCCCCGCCTTCCACCCCTTCCGGCGTCGGCAGACCCTGGGGAATTTTCTCTTCCACCCCCGGCACCTCCAGATGCCATGCTTCGTCGGACAAGGCCGTGCCCGAAAAATCCATCGCTTCCGTCCCCGCAGCCAGGCCCGCCGCTGGCCCCGCCGCGCGGTCCGACGTGGCTCCGCCGCGCGCCGCACCAGACCCTCGGCCTTTGTCTAGACCTTCGGCGGGGGCCCCTCGCGGCACCTGCCACTGAAACCAGAGCGAGACCCCCAAGGCCGTCAGCAGTCCAAAAAGCAATATCCTGTTCATACCGCACCCATAGCCGACGTTTGCTGGTATTTCAAAACCTTGCGCGTTTGCCAGCAGCAGGCGCGCCAAACGCTCCGCCTGACAAAACCACAATGGCCCACCCGCCGCGCCCACGCGATTGCGCCTAACGGCGGCGCTTCCCGACCCGCAGGCGACCGCGTCCCAGGTTTTCCGCGAGGGCCTTCTGCGCGCCTTTGCTATCATCCAACATGGTCGTGTATTGATAGGCAAAATCGGGCAGGCGGCGGCGCTCTACGGTTTGGCCGATGAGGCGCTCCACCGCTTGGGCGGCGGGCAATTCGTCAGCGGATAGGATCGTGAAGGCGTCGCCCTCCTTCTCCGCGCGGCCGGTGCGCCCGATGCGGTGGACGTAGTCTTCCGGACTATCGGGCACGGAATAATTGATGACGTGCGTGACGCCGGTGACGTCCAGCCCGCGGGCGGCGACATCGGTGGCGATGATGACGTCGAATTCCCCGGTGCGGAAACCGGCCAGGGCCTTAGTGCGGTCTTTTTGGGCGATGTCGCCGTGCATCAAGGCCACTTTGTATTCGCCTTGCGTCTTGACGCGGGCCGCTAGCATGTCGGCATCAGCCTTGGTCTTAGTGAAAACCATCACGCTCTTGAAGTCGGTTTCCTTGAGCAGGGCCAAGAAGAGTTCCTCGCGCTGCAGCCGATTCACCGGATAAAAGTAGTGGCTGACGGTGGTGGCGGCGCCGCGCGGGCGGCCGACCTCAATTTTGAAAGGATCCTTCAGGGCAAAGGCCGCCAGCGAGGCGATCTCGGGCGGGATGGTGGCGGAAAAAAAGAGCGTCTGGCGCTTCTCGGGGCACTGCTGCACGATGCGCCGCACATCCGGCATAAAACCCATATCGAGCATGCGGTCGACTTCATCGAGCACGAGCACCTGAAGATACCGCAAATCAATGGCGCGCTGCTGCATCAGATCGAGCAGGCGGCCCGGCGTGGCAATGAGCACGTCCACTCCGGCTTCCAGGCCTTCGCGCTGCTTGCCGTAGCCGACCCCGCCGTGGATTAGGAGCGAGCGGATCCCCGCTTCCCCGCCATACTTTAAAAACTGTTCCTCCACTTGGCCGGCCAATTCCCGCACCGGCTCCAAAATCAAGACCCGGAGCTTCCCGGGGCCCCCCAGCAACGAGAGCACCGGCAGGGCAAAGGCCGCCGTCTTGCCGCTGCCCGTCTGCGAGGAGCCGATCACATCGCGCCCGGCCAAGATCAACGGAATCGCCTGCGCTTGAATGCCCGTGGGCCGCTCATACCCGGCTTTGCGCACCCCTTCTAGCACCGCCTCGGAAAGGCCCAGATCGGCAAAAGTGAGAGGAGTTTCAGAAATTTCTGCCGGGGACTCGACCGGCGCTTCAATAATTTGTTCGGACACACATTATGAATGCCGCAAGCGCGGCCCTGCCGCAAGCGCCGATTGCCCCCCCTGCTCCGGGGTCGGACGCCCCGCGCTCTCGCCACCCAAAGCCCGCCCTGGCCTCCAAAAGACGGAAAAGTGCTTTATGCCGAGGCCGACTCCGTCTAAGATGGGCCGCACCCACTGCGCCCGCCCGTGAAACTCGACGCCCAGGAACTTCCCCACCTCATCATCGGGGCCTGCATGGAGGTCCACCGCCAGCTCGGCCCCGGCCTGATGGCGGAGGCTTATCGCGAATGCCTCGCCCTCGAATTGCGCATGCGCGAAATCATCTTCCAACGCGACCACCCCTTGCCCATCGGCTACAAAGGCCACCGCGTCGATAGCGCGGTGCGCGTCGATTTCTTCGTGGAAAACTGCGTCATCGTTTCCACCAGCTTGCCCGACCTCGGCGAGGCCCACAAGGAGCACATGAAAAACGTCCTGCGCCTCACCGGCATCGAGACCGGCCTGCTCGTCAATTTCAACGTCGCCAACCTCCGCGATGGCGTGAAGCGCATCATCGTCTCGGATCTGCCTCCCGCACTACACTATCAAAGCTGACGGCCGCCCCTGGCCACTGACCACTGGCCACTGACCACTGACCCTGACCCGCCGCCGCCAGGCCTACTCCCGCAAGATCGCCTCGGCCACCCGCATCCCGTCCACCGCCGCCGAGATGATGCCGCCAGCATAGCCTGCCCCTTCTCCGGCCGGGTACAATCCGGGGGTGTTGATGCTCTGACAGGTCGCGGCGTCGCGGGTGATCCGCAGCGGCGAGCTGCTCCGCGTTTCCACCCCGATCAAGAGGGCGTCCGGCATGGCAAAACCGCGCAGGGTCCGATCGATCGCCGGAATGGCGGCGCGCAGGGTTTTGACCACAAAATCCGGCAGGCAGGCCCGCAAATCGGATGGCGTCACCCCCGGCGTATAACTCGGCTTCACCGAACCCAACTCCTTGCTAGGACGGTTCGCTAGAAAATCCCCAATCGTCTGCACCGGCGCAAAATACCCGCCGCCGCCCGCCGCAAAACCGCGCTGTTCCCAGTGCCGCTGAAACGCAATCCCCGCCAGTGGCCCCGCGCCGCCGTAGTCGGCCGGACTGACATCCACCATAAAACCCGCATTGGCGTTGGCCTCGGCCCGTGCATAACTGCTCATCCCATTGGTTACCAGGCCACCCGCCTCACTGCTAGCAGCCACCACTAAGCCTCCCGGACACATGCAGAAACTATAAGCGCTGCGCCGGTCTCGGCCGTGATGGACGAATTTATACGGTGCCGTGCCCAGGCGCGCGTCGCCCGCCCATTTCCCATACTGCGTGGCATCGATCACCTTTTGGGGGTGCTCCACTCGCACTCCAATCGAAAGCGGCTTGGCTTCCATGCTCACTCCCGCCTCGTGCAACATCACAAACGTCTCGCGCGCCGAATGCCCCACTGCCAACACCACCCGATCCGCCGCAATCTCCTCCCCGCCCCGCAGCGTCACTCCCACCACCTTCCCCCCGGCATCCCGGCGCACTTTTTCTAACAATGTTTCAAAGCGCACCTCGCCCCCCAAGCTCTCAATTTCCTGGCGAATCCGCCGCACCACCGTGATCAGGCGATCCGTCCCAATGTGCGGCCGCGCCTTGATCAAAATATCCTCTGGTGCCCCAGCCTTCACCATTTCCTCCATGATCCAGCGCGCCCGATGTTCCCGATCGCGGATCTGCGTGTAGAGCTTGCCATCGGAAAAGGTCCCCGCCCCGCCTTCGCCAAATTGCACATTGCTCTCGGCATTGAATTCCCCGCCCCGCCGCCAAAACGCAGTCACGTCCCGCGCCCGCGGCCCTGCGGGCTTCCCCCGCTCCAGCACCAGCGGCCGCCATCCCTGCCGCGCCAACAGCAAGGCCGCAAACAACCCGCAAGGCCCCGTGCCCACCACCACCGGGCGCAATTCTGGCGCCTTCTCCCGCACCAAAATCCCCGCCAACTCCCGGTATTTCCGGTCCGGCAACGCATTCACCTTGCAAAGCGAAACATCAAACCGCGCCAACGCCGCCGCCTCATCCGCCACGCTGACCTGGACCACGTAGTTCAACATCACCCGGCCATGCCGCGCATCCACCGCCCGCCGATACACCGTCCACTCCCCCAACTCCCCGTCCTCCAGCTTCAAAGCACGCCCCAAGGCCTCCGGCAGCGCTCCCGCCTCGTGGTCCACCGCCAATTTCAAATCGCTCACCTCCAGCATCCCGCCCGCTTACCCATGAATCGCCGCCCCTGCAACCCGTAGTCCATCCCTCCCCCAGGTCCTCCAGATGTTCCCTTGGTACTGCACCCCAGCCCGTGCTAATGCTTTCTTCGTTCCACGAGCCACCCCATGATGAAAACCCTCCGGAAAATCCTCCTCGCCCTGGCTCTCCTCTTGGTCGCCGCCACCGCCGCAGCCCACTGGTGGGTCGGCCAGCAAACCTCCCCCGCCGCCCTCGTCAAACACCTGGAAAAATCGCTCAACTGTCGCGCCGAAATCGCCAGCACCCACGTCAACCTCCTCGCCTTCCCCGCCACCCTCGAAGTCACCGGCCTCCGCCTCCTCCCCCGCGACGCCGAAATCGCCCGCCCTCTCTCCGAACGCACTCCGGCCCCGCCTAACCCCACGTTCCTCGCCATCCCCCACCTCGCCGCTAACCTCAGCCTTCCCCCTCTCCTCCACCGCGAATTGCGCATCGGCAGCCTCACCCTCCGCAACGTCGAAGCCGCCACCACCCGCAAAAAAAACGGCGAAAACACCCTCGCCGCCCTCCTCACCGAACCGCCCGCCGCCCCCGCCGACCCCGCCGCGCCTCCCCTCCCCCCCCAAGCCGCCTCCCGCCCCTTCGCCGCCGCCCTCGCCCTCGCCCAACTCCAAGACGCCCAGCTCAGCGTGCGCAACGAAAAGAAAAAGCAACTCCTCCAAATCAACCACCTCAACCTCACCCTCACTAACCTCAGCTACGCCCCCCTCCTCCCCGCCAGCCCCGCCCCCGGCAGCCCCC
>CALQKQ020000287.1 GCA_943331195.2 Akkermansia muciniphila
CAAAAAGGCCACGCGCGAAGCGAAGGCCTGCCGCGCCAGCGCTCCGCGCCCCCCAATACGATAGTCAACTCGCGCGTTTAGGTTTAGGAAATGTGGCGGCTTGGGCGGCTCGTGGGGTGCCGTGGGCGGAAGCGTGGGGGTGACGGGGTGCCGACCGGGGCAAGCGAGTCCGAGCCAACCTACGCCTAGGGAAAGAAGCAGGGATGGCCGCATCAATTACCCGAGTGCGAGTAGGTCCTGAGGTAAAGCTGAATATCGCTTACACTGCCGACGAATCGGTTGAGGGCAAGTTTTTCATCAGCTAGTAAGCTAATGGCGGGGATCACGATTTTCCAGCGGGTATTCCAGGCACTGCGGGCGATCAGGCGGTTGCTGCTGTATTCTAGCGGCGGCGCGCCGTTGAACAACTCCTTGTCCGCCACCGCGCGGAAGGCCTGGTGTTTGCGGATGATCCATGGCTTCTCATTGAGGGTGCCATTGGCGCTGAAGAATTGGTTGCTGTTGAAGTCGGTCCTCCCGAGATTGAAGGGCAAGGGCAGGGCCTGGTCCTGCACCGTCCAGATGCGCACGGTGTCGGTATCGCCCAGCGGCGGTGAGCGCATGATGTCGTTGCCACAGGGAATCAGGTAAACGTAGGGCGTCGCGCTGAGGATGAAGGAGTTATTGGACGAGTCCAAGGGAGGACCGCCAATCGAAGCATCCATCCCGACATAACCCGGCAACACAATGCCCGCGTTGCTGATCACCGTGGCATAGCTGCTCGTCGAATAGACGTGGTCTCCTCCGGACAGTTCCAACCCAAAGAAGTTTTTGCCCGATTCGATGGTGGTGCTGAAGGGGATGATGATTCCCGGCACGGCGCTGCCGTCAGGCTTCCTGATGTTGCGGCATTGGGAGGCCACATCGGAATCATTGAGCACGTTGGAGACGGTGTGTTGCTCCAGGGTCTGCATCCAGGCATCCTCATCGCTGCTGATGTCAGGATCATCCTGAATCCGGAAGAGTTCCTGACGCAGGGAAAACACCGTGCCGTAATAATCCTTGTTGTTGATGCCCAGCCGGCTCTCGGCCACGGAGAATTCAGCGTCGAGCTGTGCCATGGTGCCCGCGAGGCCCGCGTCGCCCAGGGTGCTGGCGGTGGATTTGGGCACGCCATCGCTCAGATCACCCAGGGAGCGGGCGGCGACGATTTTACTAAACACCGTCTGTCCCTGCGGCGATCCCAGCAGTCCGGTTTCATAGTCATAGGCCTTGGCCGCCATGTAGGTGTAGCGGCTCGCCAGATCAAACAGCGAGCGGTATTGCTCCAGGGCCTCGTTGCGGAAGGTGCGGAAGGTCAAGTCCTTGGTCCGGTAGCCCTGGATCACCGCTGCCGCGCGCTGGCGGAAGACTTCTCGTTCGCGGAGGATCCGGTTGCCCCGCGCGATGACGTTGTTGACGTTTTGCAGGGCGGATTGATGGCTGATCGTCAGCTGCATCAGGGTATTGGCCTGGGTCGTCACCTCGCGGAAGGCCGCGTCGTACTCGTAGGCCATTTGCACTTCTTCCTGTGCGAAGCCGAGCGACTGAGTTTGTTGTTCCAGACTTTGTTCAGCTCGAAGAACGTTAAGGCCTAGATCTCTTGCTTGTGAGTTATATGCGGCCGCAAATACATTAAGTAAAGCTTTGACGCCGATTCCCGCTAGCATTGCACCCCCGCGGGCTGGTCCAGCCGGATCAGCTTCTGTTATACCGATCAGCTTAGGATAAATTTCAGCGATAGCCGCGCCCGTCGATTCGGCCAAATCACCCAGTTTATCGGCAACCTCCGCAATCGTCTCCAAGCCATTGATTGTACGATTCAACGCTATAATTTCATTTTGTTTGGTACCCAAAATCGACAAGGAGTTCGTGTGCATGGCCACAATACTATCAAACACCGCGGCTTTGTGATTCATCTCCGCAAGATTTTTCTTCAAGGCGACACTAGCCTCCGAGATCGCCAGCCAACTTTGTTGGGAATCCTGCAAGGCACTTTGCAACTCGCCGGTTTCTGGCCGCGAACCCAAGCCGCCTGCCTGCCAAACATCGTTGTATTGCACGAACTGCGACGGATTCACCGTAACGGTGCGCGTGGTGACTGAGGTGCCATTGTTGTAACCGGCAACCACGTCCTTGATGCTGTTGCCAGTGAACTCCTTGATCTCCTTGGCCTCCTGGAGGGTCACTTGGAATGTCTTGCTGGTATCCACCAGATTGTTGGGCCGGTCGACAATGAACCAGTGATTGAGGTCGGGACCGGCGTATTCCTGGGCATACAGTTTGCCCGCGCCGATGTCGCCCGAATAGGGACGACCGTAGATATCGATGAGTTGGTTGACATAGGCGGTTTCCTGCATCGCGATGTCGGTGGTGTAGTCATCCACCGAATTGGTCTGATCCCGCAGCGAACCCGACATCACCGCCGCTTGATTGAAGGCACCGGCGGCATTGTTGAGCGAACGCAGGGCGCGGTCGTAGATCTGTGAAAA
Organism: Akkermansia muciniphila; assembly: GCA_943331195.2. Classification (GTDB taxonomy): domain Bacteria; phylum Verrucomicrobiota; class Verrucomicrobiia; order Verrucomicrobiales; family V1-33; genus CAIZWU01. The sequence goes on from CALQKQ020000287.1 coordinate 2,511, forward strand.
GTGGCTCATCCCCTGATAACGACTCAACTCCTGCCCCAGTGAACTGGCGAAGTAGGGATCGATGTCAAAAGCGATCGACCCTGGGCTGAGGCCTAGTGGATTGAGATGGGCGTTGGCGTTGTCGAGGGTCGTCTGCAACGATTCTGCCGCTGCGGGCAGCAGCGCCAATTCCGGCACGGTGGTGCGGTCGATCTTCTGGATGCCGGTGTGATAATTGTCCACGTCCGGCAGCATGGCGTTGGCCATCGCCCAGTTGACCAGCGCGCCTTGAGTGCTGCGGCTGACTTCCTCCTTTAGGCCCCATTTGCGGGTGACCTCGGTTTGAGTGTTGGCCGGGGTGCGGTCGCGGAAGTGCTTCCATCCGCTGGAGGGATCATCCTGGTAGTCGCGGCGATACGTCAGCGCCACCACTTGATGCGCGGTGCTGGCGAGGTTGCTGGCGGCGGCGGCGAACTTGCGTTCGTCCTGGAAGTCGACCGTCACCGGCATGCCCAGCACGGTCACGGCTTCGGCTCGCGGCGTCCAGGTGAAGTTTTCATTCCACAGCAGACGGTAATACCCCGTCAGGGCTGTCAGGTAGTGGCCATAGGCATCGCCATGGCCTTGCGGGAACATCCGCTGGGCATCCGACTCGTCGACCACGCCGTTGGCCGTGCTGCTGCCGACCTTTTCCTTGATGTTGTAATTGGTCGCGTAGATGGCCTCGCCGCTGTTGATGCCGTGGGTGTAGTTCCAATACAGGCGGTTGTAGGCGGGGGAGGTGGTCACGCCGGGGCTGACGCTGTCGTCGCGGCCGTGGAGCAGGGCCAGTTCCTCGTCCAGTGAACTGGCCACCTGGCCTTCGAACGAAAAGCGGCTGCTGTTGACCGCGCCGGCATCCAGCGAAATCGTGGCATTGGCCGCGTCGGCGTAGGCCTCGTTGCCGAGGATGGTGTAAAGATCGTTGAGATAACCTGCCGCCAGAATCAAGGCATTGTTGGTGTCCGGATCGTTGGTATTGGCGTCGATGCTCATGCTCTTGGCGCGATTGAGCACGGTTTCGTAAATGGCGATCAGGCCCGCGTCGTTGATATTGTCCATGTTCAGGGCCAGATCCCCTTCCCAGCGGGTGCCCGCCTGGGTGATCACACTGACGTCGGTATTGACGGCGTTGTTATAGAGATCTTTGACCCGCTGCTCAAACGGATTGATCGCGGCGAGGACCCGCTTGACCCAGCCTTCCGTGAACTGCGGTGGCATCCAGCGCGACCACGGCGTGCCCAGCACGTTGTTCGCACTGGCCTTCGGCCGGTAGCGCATGGTGAACCAGCGGTCATTGAGCACAAACGCCGGGCCTCCAAACGGATTGTTTGGCGAACCGCCGATGATCGCGGTATTGCGGTTGACCGAGTCGACACCTGTGAGGGGATCGTAATCACCCGGCGTCATCCACGTGCTGCCAGTCGCCACAAGGTCGGTTTCCTGGGCCGCTTCCAACTTGAAGTCCAGATTCGACGTGGCATTGGCATCGGCCTCAGAATAAACCGCCACTTCAATCGTGTTGGCACCTACCGTGAAATAACTGGGATCAATACTGAACTGCTTGCTCAGGCCATTGGTCGTCAAACCCGCGCTGGCACCCACCGAGGTGAATAAATCAGCCGGTGCATTGAAGGCCAGGGCCACCTTCTGATTCACGTAAAGCACGAAGCCGTCGAATTCTCCCAACGCCGCGCTGAAGACGATCCTGGCTGGAATCGGCGAAATCAGGGTCACCCCCGCCGTGTGTTTCAACATTAGCGCCGGATCGCCCGCCGCTTTTTCGGAATCAGTATAACTGGTCGACTCAATCACGGTCGTCGGCTGATTCTGAGCATCCACGTTATAATTCACGGGGTGGATATTGACCGAGCGCGGCAGCGGCAGCGCCGCCCCTGCGGCGGTGTATTGAGCGTCAGTGGCGGTCAGGGCCCCGGGATCACTGACAATGGTCCAGTTTTGGGTGCTCGCCGCCGCGTTGCCGATGCGGGTGGTCATGACCGTCGAATAAATCGCGGGTGAACTGGCCGCGCCGGTCGCCCAGCGCCAGTCGAATTCATAATCGTCCGGCTTGCCGGCAAAGTCCGCGCTGTGGCGCAGCGTCACCTGCTCGTCCAGCGGATTGCTGGAACTGATGACTTTCAAATCGCCCGTGTAGAGCTGTTCGCTGATCTTGAGGACTTTGACCTGCACGGGATCGCCTGGGGGCGTGAAGGCCCTGCCATTGCCAAAGACTATCGTGACGTAGCCCGTACCTTGGCCCGTTGCCGCCAAGGCGTAACTATCGACCGCTGTGTCCGACTTCTCAATCGCCGCGATGACCGGCGAATTGGTTTGGCTGGTTTGGTTGTAGAAAGAGGTGGTAAAGAGAGGGAAACGGTTTGTCGGCCACCAACTTGGCTGCGCCGCCGTGTTGCTGCTGGCGGCGTAAACGTCCAACGCTCTGGCGCTGGCGGTATCCACGAGGTAGGTTCCCAGCTTCGATGGGTTTTCAATAAAGGTTTCCACCTTCGTCATGAGGGTCTTGATGGCCGTGAGCCATGCGGTGTGGTCCTCACCCGTGGTGGTTTCCAAGTCAGTGATCGCGGTCTCCTGCGCGGC
>CALQKQ020000288.1 GCA_943331195.2 Akkermansia muciniphila
TGGAAGTGATTGTCCATGATGCAAAACGTCAGCACCTCCACCCCCAAAACATCCTCATAAGCCCGCACCAACTTGAGCAGCATCTCCTTCCCTTCCTCGTCGAGGAGATACTTCCGATCGTAAATCCGATTCACCACGTGAAAACACCCCGCCTGGGATCCATCGAAAAGAAAAGCTCGCGCAGGCATCGGAAGGAGGGGTCAGAGGCTTCCCAAAAATAACCTGACTAAATCAAAAATCCAGAGGTTTCTCTCGCAAATTACCTGGAAAATTCTGCGGGGCGCGGGGCGCGGGGCGTGGAGGTGTGGGGTGGTGGGGTGCTGGGGTGCTGATTTCAGTGGGCCACCCTTGCTGGGGGCGGGGATGTGGGCACTGGTGGGGCTGCATGATGGGATTTCTTCTGATGTTGGGGCGGCCGGTGGTGGACTTGATCCAATACCTGGGCGAACTGGCGCAGTTGGTGGTCGAGGTGGTGCGCTCGATTTTTTGGTATCGGGTGCGGTGGCGGCTGGTGATCTACCAGGTGGTGAGCCTGGGGTTTGGGTCGCAGCTGCAGGTGTTGGTGACGGGGGCGTTCACGGGGGCGGTGTTTGCGGCGCAGGTGTATTACAAATTCAACCAGTTGGGGTTTGAGTCGGTGGTGGGGGGGATTGTGGCGTTGGCGATGTGCCGGGAGTTGGCGCCGGTGTTGACGGGGCTGATGTTGACGAGTCGGGTGGGGGCGGCGATGGCGGCGGAGATTGGGACGATGAAGGTGACGGAGCAGGTGGATGCGCTGCGCGCGCTGGGGGTGCATCCGGTGGATTACCTGGTGAGTCCGCGGATGTTGGCGATGATTTTTTCGATGCCGATTTTGATTGCGGAGTCGATTTTGTTTGGGATGTGGGCGTCCAAGTTGATCGTGGTTTCGCTGTATGGGGTGCCGGAAGCGTTTTACACGGACCAGTTGGAGAAGAACACGGATCTAACTGATTTGTGTTTTGGGGTGAGCAAGGGCTTGGTGTTTGGGGTGATGATTGTGCTGATTTCGTGTCATCAGGGGTTGAAAGCGAGTCGGGGCGCGGTGGGCGTGGGGCGGGGGACGACGTCGGCGGTGGTGTGTGCGTCGCTGGGGATTTTGGTGGTGAATTTTTTTCTGACGATTGCGTTGAATTTCCTTTGGCCGGTGGCGCGAACCTAAATGGATATGGAAATAGCACATGAACAGGTGGAGCCGGTTTTTATCCGGGTGAGCGATTTGCACAAGCAGATCGGGGAGCAGCGCATTTTGCGGGGAGTGAGTTTGGAGATTGCGCGGGGGAGTGGGGTGGCGATCATCGGGGGGAGCGGGACGGGGAAGAGTGTGCTGTTGAAGTTAGTGATGGGGTTGATTCCGGCGACGCGGGGGAGCATTGTGGTGGATGGCACGGAGATCACTGGGTTGAGCGAGCGGGAGCTGGGGCGGCATCGGCGGAAGATGGGGTTGTTGTTTCAGGATGGGGCGTTGTTTGATAGTTTGACGGTGGAGGAGAATGTGGGCTTTCCGCTGGTGGAGGCGGGGTGGAAGGATGCGGAGAAGGTGCGGCTCAAGGTGGAGGAGACCTTGGCGGCGGTGGATTTGGCGGGGCACAAGTATAAGTTGCCGAGCGACTTGAGTGGGGGGATGCGGAAGCGGGCGGCGTTGGCGCGGGCGATCATCACGGATCCGCAGGGGGTGTTGTACGACGAGCCGACCAGTGGGTTGGATCCGGTGGTGGCGGACAGCATATACCATTTGATACGGCGGACGCAGCGGCAGCGCGGGATCACGTCGGTGGTGGTGACGCACGATATGAAGAGTTTGCCGGTGGTGGCGGATCGGGTGCTGTATTTGCGGGAGGGGGTGGTGTATTTTGCGGGGAGCCCAGCGGAATTGTTGGGGAGCGCGGATCCGGTGATCCGGCAATTTGTGGAGGGACGCTCGGGGGAGAGCAGTTGATGGGGATTTTTTCGAACCGACTATTTGCTATTTGCCGCTTGATGCCATGAATGAACAATCGAATCGCACGACCCTGATTGCAGGGCTTTTTGTCTTGGTGGGCCTGGTGTTGCTGGGGGGCTTGATTTTTGAATTTGGGACGCTGCGGCATCGGCTGCGCAAGCCGTATGTGTTGTATGCGAATTTTTTGGATGCGCAGAATTTGATCAAGGGGGCGCCGGTGAAGCGGGCGGGGGCGACGATTGGGGAGGTGGTGACGTCGCCGGTTTTGGTGGAAGGGTTGAAGGGGGTGCGAGTGACGTTGGAGATTTATCCGGAGTTTAAGATTCCGGTGGGAAGTCCGCTGCGGATTGCTTCGGTGGGTTTGATGGGGGACAGCCAGCTTGATGTGGGGCAGCCGCCGCCGGAGTTGCTGACGGGGGAGTATCTTCAGCCTGGCAGCACGCTGAATGGGGAGGCGGGAGCGGATTTGACGGCGAGCGCTAACAAGATCACGGACGAGATCATGGTGGTGATGCGGGATTTGCGGAATCGGCTGACGGACTTGGGGCGGACGGTGGGGAAACTGAACGAGGGGGTGCTGAGCGACGAGAACCTAGCTAATTTTTCGGGAAGTTTGAAGTTGGTGCGGGAGAGTGCGCGGAAGGTGGATGAGGAGGTGTTGAGCGAGGCCAATGTGGGGTCGATCAAGGTGGCGCTGGCGGATTTTAGCGAGGCGATGAAGAAGTTGGATGGGGCGGCGGAGCGGGCGGATGGGGTGATGAGCAAGGCGGATAGCGCCATGGCCAAGGTGGACCGGGCGGTGGACAGTTTGGGGCCGGCGCTGAAGGGGGCGGAGGGGGCGACGGTGAGTTTGAAGCGGGCGGCGGTGGCGCTGGAGGCCTTGCTAGGGGATGCGCGGGGCGGGGATGGCTTGATGCATGCGTTGCTGCACGACGCGGGGCTGCGGCGGGACTTCACGGTGCTGATCGCCAATTTGAAGCAGCGGGGGATTTTGTTTTATAAGGACAAGGAGCTGAAGGCAGCGGCGGAAGGGGCGGCGGAGCGAGCTCGGAGCAAGCCCTATGGGGCACGCTAGCGGAGTAGCGGGTTATTGGGGCGGGTGTAGACCGCTTGGACGACGCTGATGTTGCGCATGGCGAAGGCGGCGGCGCAGTAGAGGAGGTAGTAGTTCCAGCGGCGGACGAAGCGTTGGTCGAAGCCGAGGGCGTGGACTTCGGGGAGGCGGGCGTTGAAGGTGCGGTGCCATGCGCGGAGGGTGCGGGCGTAGTCGAGGCCGAGGTCGTCGAGTTCGTGGAGGAAGAGGTCGCCGGTGCGGTGGGCGGCTTGGCTGACGCGGCCGATGCTGAGGAGGAGGCTGCCGGGGAAGATGTGTTTTTGAATCCAGTCGACGCCGCGGCGCATTTGGCGATGGCGGCTGTCGGGGCAGGTGATGTATTGGAGGGCGACGAGGCCGTGGGGGGCGAGGACCTGGTGGATTTTGGCGAAGTAGGTTTCGAGGTATTGGTCGCCGAGGGCTTCCATCATTTCGATAGAAACGACTTTGTCGAAGGTGCCGGTGATGTCGCGGTAGTCTTGGAGGCGGAGGTCGATGCGGTGGGCGATGCCTTCGCGGGCGAAGCGGGCGGCGGCGTAGTGGAATTGTTGTTCGGAGATGGTGACGGTGGTGAGGCGGCAGCCGTAGGTGTGGACGGCGTGGCTGGCGAAGCCGCCCCAGCCGCTGCCGATTTCGAGGACGTGGTCGTGGGGGCCGAGTTTGAGTTGGCGGCAGAGGGCGTCGTATTTTTCGATTTGGGCCTGTTCGAGGGATTGGTCTGGCTGGGTCCAGCGGGCGCTGGAGTAGGTCATGGTGGGGTCGAGCCAGAGTTGGTAGAAGTCGTTGCCGAGGTCGTAGTGTTCCGCGATGTTGCGGCGGGCGGTGGATTTGCTATTGGGGCGGAGGAGGTGGCGGAAGCGGTTGCTGGCCTTGAGGAGGTTGAGGCCGAGGGAGCGGGCGGGGGAGCCGCTGAAGGAGGGGCTTTTGTCGAGGTTGAGGATGGCCCAGGAGATGAGGGCTTCGATGTCGTCGGTGTCGCAATCGCCTTCGACGTAGGCTTCGCCGAAGCCGACGTCGCCGTAGAGGAGGACGCGGGTGAAGAAGGCGTGGCGAAGGATGGAGAGGGAGGCGGGGCGGGGGTGGTTGGGGTCGCCGAGCTGGAGGGAGGAGCCGTCGGGGAGTTGGAGGCGGAGGGCGCCGCGGTCCATTTTGGTGAGGGCGGCGATGACGAGGCGCTGGTGCAGTCCGGGGGCCGGGGACGCCTGGGGGGGAGCCGGGGCGGCGGAGTCTGGAGAAAGCATGACCGGAGAGAAGCGTTTGGCGGGGGGAATGGGATGCCGGAAAACGGGGTTGTCAGGAGCGTGGGGCTATCAAGGGTGCCGAGGATAGCGCAAAGTGAAGCGACGGAAAGGGTGAAAGGGAGGGGTTCAGGGCGGGGGAGGGAAGACGTTTTGTTGGAGTTCGGGGTGGTCGGCTTTGCGATGGAAGGGGAGGCGGCGGAGCCAGAGGAGGAGGGCTTGCCAGTGGATGAGGGCGATGACTTTGAGGGTGACGAAGGGGAAGTGGAGGGTGAGGGCGAGGAGGTGGCGGGTGGTGAGGGGGCGGCGGCGGCCGGTGAGGGAGCTGAGGAGGATGGGGGGGCCGTCGGGGCCGTCGCGGTCATTGATAGCGATGTTGAGGAGGTCGCTGGGGACGTCGAGTTGGAAGTCGAAGTGGAGGTCGAGGGGGCTGAAGGGGGAGACGTAGAAGTGTTTCGGGGTGATGAGGCGGAAGTGGTTTTGGGAAGCTGGGGCGCGGAGCAGGTAGGGCTTCATTTCGCGGAAGGTGTTGCCGACTTGGACGACGGCGCAGAGGGGCAAGTCGGTGGCGCGGTCGTGGAGGAAGAAGAAGGAGACGGGATTGAAAATGTAGCCGAGGACGCGGGGCAAGGTGAGGAGGACGACGCGGGGGTTTTCGGGGAGGGTGAGGCCTTGGGAGGCGATCCAGGCGAGGATGTTTGTTTTGACGGAGGCGGACTCGAGGCCGGGAAGGGTGAGGTGGTCGCGGTCGCGGAAGGTGTAGAGGTTCCAGCGGTTGTGAGAGAAGCCGCGGACGCGGGCGGCGGTGGCGTCGAGTTCGTCGAGGTCGAGGGCGAA
>CALQKQ020000289.1 GCA_943331195.2 Akkermansia muciniphila
CCCAAGCTGATCCGCTGGTTGCCCTTGTCGATTTCGAGCACCACGGCCTCGACTTCGTCGCCCTTCTTCAGCATCTCGCTCGGATGGTTCACCTTGCGGGTCCAGGAAAGGTCGGACACGTGCACCATGCCGTCGATCCCTTCTTCCATCTCCACAAAAGCTCCATAGGCCGTCAGGTTGCGCACCTTGCCCTTGATCTTCATCCCGAGCGGGAAGCGTGCATCGATAGCATCCCAAGGATTGCCGTCCAACTGGCGCACACCCAAGGAAATCTTCTGCTCTTCCTTGTTGATCCCCAAAACCACCGCTTCCAATTCCTGACCAATCGTCAGAACGTCGGAAGGACGGGCGATCCGCTTCACCCAAGAAAGCTCGGAAACGTGCACCAAACCTTCCACCCCTTCGGCCAACTCCACGAAGGCCCCGTAGGCCACCAGCTTGGAGACCTTGCCCTTGACGCGCTGGCCAATCGGGAAACGAGCTTCGATCTGCTCCCATGGGTTGTTCAGCAACTGCTTCATGCCCAAGGAAACCCGCTCTTTCTCGCGGTTCACATCGAGGATGATCACATTGACCTTTTGGCCAATCGCCACCACTTCGGTTGGGTGATTCACGCGGCCCCAGCTCATGTCGGTGATGTGCAGCAAACCGTCCATCCCGTTGAGGTCCACAAACACCCCGAAGTCGGTGATGTTCTTGACGGCACCTTCCACCTTGTCCCCGATCTTGACGGTTTCCAAGAAACGCTGGCGCTGTTCGGCCCGCTCCGCTTCGATCACTTCGCGGCGGCTCAACACCACATTCTTGCGCTCGTCGTTCACCTTCACGATCTTGAACTCGTAGACATTGCCCACGTATTCGTTGAGATCCTTCGGAGGAATGATGTCAATCTGGCTGCCAGGAAGGAACGCCTCGACGCCCACATTCACGGTTAGGCCGCCTTTGACCACGCCCTTGACCTTGCCCTTAACCAAGCCGCCATCAAGGAACACCTTGACGATCTTGTCCCAGTTTTGCTTGTGCGCCGCCTTCTCCTTGGAGAGCACCACCATGCCTTCGTCGTTCTCCAGGCGTTGCAGTAAAACTTCGATTTCGTCGCCAACTTGAATGTCTTCATCTTCAAATTCGCTGACGGGAATGGCTCCCTCGGACTTGTAGCCGATGTCCACCAAGACCACCTGGGGCTTGATGTCGAGGATGATCCCCTTCACAATGCTGTGCTCGCGGAGATCCTTAAAGGAGTTCTCCATCAGAGTCATAAGTTCTTGATTCATAATACGTTGCGGGTTAGTGGTTGGGTTGTGACGTTGACCAATTTTGCGGTTACTTCCTCTAGGTAAAAGAGGGATGACAAACAGGCCATCCCGGAAGCACCGGCGAGATCGGAAATTTCGACAAGGCGGCGACTCTAAGGGGGCATTCCAAAAAGGCAAGAGGCGGATCCTCCGGAATATCCCCGGCCCCTTCCCCAACCCCAGACCCCTCGCCGCCGCCACCCCAGCCTCCCCCATCCGAAAAAATCCAGCCCGCCACCGCCGCCCCTCCTTCCATCGTGAACCCATTTCACCATCACTCATCGCCCCTTATCACCACCCCATGGCACTCCCTCTGCTAAGCCAGATGCTGCCTTGCTCCGGTAGCTCTCCAGCTGCGCCGCAGATCCTATCCCCCTTGAGAATATCTGTTAGCCATCGACCCCTCCGGCACGGCCTCTCTCCATGCCTCTCTCCATGCCCTCTTTTTCTCCTCCCCCCGTTGACTGTGGCTTCATCCCCTCTCTAGAACTGCTCCCCCTCCTCGCCGCAACTCGCCAGGACACCAGCTCCCTCCGTTTCCAAGGTTGCCCCGGCTACGGCCGCATCATCCGCCAGCTGCTTACCGGCGACCTCCAAGCCGGAGTCCTTCCCTGGGAACTCTTTGTCAGCGAAGTCCTCACCCGCCCCGGCCAAGCCGACCAGTGGTCCGTTCCCCTCGTGATCCAAACCTGCCCCTCAGAAATGGTGCTCAGCCGCGCCGCCTTCCGCTGCTGCTTCCCGCCCCGTACCGCAGCCGCCGCCGGCCCCATGCCCAAGCTAACCTTCGCCATCGAAGGAAAGCGCTCGCTCACCCGACTCCAAATCGGCCACTGGCTCTCCCCTTTGCCCGGTGCCGCTCGACCCCGCTATAAAGTCCTTCCCCTCGAACTCATGCTCAAGGGACTCAAGGCCGACATGATCGACGGCATCGTCGCCCCTGCCCCCTGGGGCATGTACGCAGAAAAGTTAGCCCTCGGCAAGGCCGCCCCCACTTTTGCAGCCGGCCCCTTCGCCCAACACATGGTGTTCCTTTGCCAAAAAACAGTCACCGACCACCTCGCCAACCTTTTGCACCATCTGCCCGCCGCCTGCCTCGCCGCCCGACACAATCTCGGGGACGAGGCCACCCTGCGCGCCACCGCCAGCTGGGCCAACGCCGCAGGCGGGCCTCCCTTGAGCGCGCCATTGCTCGCCCAATCCGCCGCGCGCTATCTTCCCAGCCCTCCCGCCACCACCCCGCCCGACTTCATCCCCGATGCCGCTTGGCTCACCACAGAACTGGAGCGCCTCATCCAATTCCAAGTGCTTTCCCCCGAAGGATATTCCGCCGCGCTGGCCCAGGGCCTGGTGACCCGACCCAACCACGTTTGATCACGCCGCCGCGCATCCCCTGCCCTGCTTTTCCGCCGCCGCCATTTCCATCAGGCTTAACAAGACCTCCGCCGCCCAGGGCAAGGGCTTTTCCGCCGACCAGCAGGCCACACACGGCCGCTCCATCGAGAAACCATCCACCGAAAGCCGCACCAAACCATCCCGCCCCAACCCCTCCGTCCACTCCGGAAGCACGGCCACCCCCTGCCCGACTCGGGCCAATTCCCTAACACTCGACAATCCCGGCAACAGCCAAATCCGCTCCAGCGGCTTCACCCCCGCTTCCTCCCCGCGACGCCGCACCCGCCTGCGCGCATCCTCGTCCGTCACCAAAAGCAGATGCCGCTCTAACCCCGACAGAGCAATCCGAGGCGTCTGCCTCAACCCATGAAATGGTGCCGCATAAAACGAAAGGGTTTCGCGGTAGAGCTCCCGCTGCACCATGCCCTGAGGCAGGTCCGCAGGATAGCCGATGACCAAATCCAACTCCTCCGCCGCCAGCGCCGCCGCCGCCTCCTCCCCCGTCAAAACCTCCAAGGGCACGAGCGGAAAGCATTCCTGAAAATCCGCCAGCACCACCGGCAACAGCTCACTGCACACCAGCGCCGGCATGCTCACCCGCATCCGCGGCACCACCGCTTCTAACGCCACCACCTCCTGCCGCAACTGCTGCATCTGGCGCAATAAGCCCTCGGCCAGCGGCAACAAGCGCTGCCCTGCAGCCGTCAGCTCCACCCGTGGCCCCATCCGCTTAAATAAGGTGCATCCCAATTCCTGCTCCAACGCCTTCATGGCATGGCTGATCGCAGAAGGCGACAGGCTTAGCTCCATCGCCGCCACCGCAAAACTTTGCTCCCGCGCCGATACCACAAACAAATGCAGCCGCCGCGAGTCCACCCCCCCCTCACTCCCGCGCAGGGCAACATCGGATTCAAAAAGTTGTGACATCAGCAAGAAAAAGATTGGTCCATCCCACCACAAGCACTCCCCGTGCCAGCAGCCCCATCATCCAATCCCCGGGATTCCATCGTGTTCCCCTAGCAGGCGATTCTCGGCGCTGCCGAAGCTCCCATGGATCACGAATTCATTTCATCATGAACCCAAGCCTCCTGGCCGCAAGCCTGCTCAAGGCCTCCCATCCTCACGACACCAGAATCGTCAGGTCAACCTCAGCCAGAAACGAAAGCACTACTACATATGATGAAATCCACTCCCTCAACCTTGTCCCGCCTCGGACACGCTGCCCTGGCGCTGGCTCTGCTCGCCGCAGGGGCCGCCCAGGCCGCCCCTCCGCCCACCGCCCAAGTCAATACCACCGGACTCGCCGTCACCGACACCACCGTCACCGTCGGCCAACTCCACTCCGCCACCGGCACCATGGCCATCAGCGAAACCGGCTCCATCCAAGCCGAACAGCTCGCCATCGACCAAATCAACAGCGCCGGCGGCGTGCTCGGCCGCCAAATCAAAGTCATCAAAGAAGACGGCGCTAGTGACTGGCCTACCTTTGCCGAAAAAGCCAAAAAGCTTCTCGTCAGCGACAAGGTCGGCACCGTCTTTGGCTGCTGGACTTCCGCTTCCCGCAAAGCGGTCCTCCCCGTCTTCGAAAAAGAAAACGGCATGCTCTACTACCCCACCTTCTATGAAGGCTTGGAACAATCCAAAAACGTCATCTACACCGGCCAGGAAGCCACCCAACAAATCCTCGCAGGCCTCGATTGGATCGCTAAACAGAAAAAAGCCAAAACCTTCTACCTGGTAGGCTCCGACTACATCTGGCCGCGCACTTCCATGAAGATCGCTCGCAAGCACATTGAAAACGTGCTCAAAGGAACCGTCGTCGGCGAAGAATTCTACGCCCTCGGCAGCACTCAATTCGGCTCCCTGATCAATAAAATCAAACTCAAGAAGCCCGACGTGATCTATGCCGCCGTGGTCGGCGGCTCCAACGTCTCCTTCTACAAACAACTCGCCGCCGCCGGCATCAATAGCACTAAACAAACCCTCCTCACCATCTCCGTGACCGAAGATGAAGTGCTCGGCATCGGCGGCGAAAACCTCGCCGGCTTCTACTCCGCCATGAAGTATTTCCAAAGCCTCAATAATCCCAATAACAAGGATTTTGTGGCGGCCTTCAAAGCCAAATACGGCCCTGCCAGCGTCATCGGCGACGTCACCCAAGCCGGCTATCTCGGCCCTTGGCTCTGGAAAGCCGCCGTCGAAAAAGCAGGCAGCTTCGACATCGATAAAATCGCCGCCGCCTCTCCTGACATCGAACTGAAGACGGCCCCCGAAGGCTACGTCAAGGTCCACCCGAATCACCACCTCTGGAGCAAGCTCCGCATCGGCCAATGGCAGAAGGATGGTCAGGCCAAGGTGTTGTTTGATTCCGAACTCCTGGAACCAAATCCATTCCCCAAAGGCTATCAGTGATCGTCGGCTAAGTCCCTGCGGGGCGGC
>CALQKQ020000290.1 GCA_943331195.2 Akkermansia muciniphila
AAGGCAACCCCCCAGAGGGCCTGGCCGAAGCCCTAGCTGGACTTTCAAAGGACGATTTATGGAAGACCATTTCTAGCAACCTCGTGATCATCTCCAATGGCATGATGAGCCATTTCTCCACCACCGCCTGCGAAATCGCGCAGCACGTGCGCATTTCTGACAAAACCGGCACCGCTGAAAGCGGTGGCCTCTTTAACCAGGAGAATGCCCCCGCCGATACCTTGTTCTACGCCCTGCTGCACTGCCTTCCCGGCCGCAGCCAGGATTTCAAGTCGAAGACCGCCCAGGATGCCGCCACTGCCTTTAGCGAGCGCGTCATCGAGCGCCAAGTGTTCCAGTTTGGCGGAGACGCCTCCACCGGGCTGGGCTTCTGCACCGTGGAACTCAAAGAACCCACTTCCCACCAATAATCCTATGCAGAACCTCGATCAAATCCGCGCCGCCGCCGCCATAGAGTTGTGCCGGCCCGAGAAGTTTTATAGCAGCGACGTGGCCAGCATCCCGTCTTTGATCCTATCCAATGGCCTGCTCGCCGCCACGGCCTTCATCACGGAGGATGGAAAATCCCCCCGGGAAGGCATGGCCAAGGTCATGGAAGGCGTCGCGGCGCACTTGGCCACCCCCATTCACGGCATTGCGGTCCTGGCCAAAGCCACCAATGCCAAGGCTATGATCGAGGCTCTTTGCGGCCAGGCGGCCACCTCCCTCGACTTGCAGCGCGCCACCGCCGAGGCCCTCGCGTTCCTGGCTTTCGTGAAGCGCTTCGCGCTCAAGCCTGAAAAAACCTAAGCCCGCCATGCCTCCTTACCTGCCCCACGATACCCGCCAGGCCCTCGCCGATAAAAGCCAGCTGATCTGCGAAAACCGCTCCCTGTTCTTTGATCGCTTCGCCGACCCCTGCTTGGAAAAAACCGAGCGCAAAAACTGGTTTCAACGAGGTGCCAAAATCATTCCCGAGAAACGAGACCGCTCCAGTTTCTTCCCCTCCGCAACCCACCTCTTCGCCCAGCTCAAAGCCCGCCTGATGGTCAATATGGCCGGAGGCGTCATGGAGAACGCCGGCCTCTGCCTCGACCGCCGGGGCCTGCCCCACATTCCGGGATCCGCCGTCAAAGGCTGTGCCCGCCGCATGGCCCTGCAAGCCCTCCGCGATTGGTGCCCCGAAAGCGAACGGCCCAGCGGCGACCATCTCAGCGCCAGTTCCTGCCAGGCCTTCCAGACCCGCGCGGAAATGCTGCACACCATCGCCCTCGTTTTCGGCTGGGTCGAACAAGACTGGCCCGCCCAAGATTCCCCCCAAGCCCAGAACTCGGACTTCGCTTGGGCCTGCCACGATTCCCGCGCAGTGGCCGACGACGCCGCCTCCAGCCTCTGCCGGCATTTGCAGGCCAAGATCGCTAATCCCGAAAACCCCGCCGCCTCCCTCCCCAACTTCGCCGGAACCATCGCCTTCTTGGCCGCCTTCCCCAACCATAGTCCAGCTTTGGATTTGGAAATCGTGAACTGCCATCATCCCCGCTACTACATGGATAATACTGATTTTCCGGTCGCCTTGGACACCGAAGATCCCATTCCCGTTTACTTCCCCGCCATTCCCTCCCAGACCGGCTTCGACCACTTCGCCTTCCCCCTCATCCCGCTGCGCCGCGCCGACGACCCGCGCCTAGCAGCTAGCGCCCGCGCTTGGCTCTCCGCCGGTCTGGAATACCTCGGCATCGGTGCCAAAACCAATGCCGGCTATGGTTGGTTCGACGCCTCGGACGAGTTCAACGAGGCGATTCGCGCCAATCTGGAAAAAACCAAGCTGGAGAAGAAACGATCTGAGGAAAAGGAAGCTGCTGATAAAAAAGAAGCCGAAAAACGAACGGCCGATCTCGCCAACAAAAACGCCCGCGAGGCCAAACTCAAAGGACTCAGCCCCGCCGAGCGCGCCGACGCCATCCTCCAAGATCTCACCGATCCACAGTTCGAGGGCAAAGTGCGCCATTTCTGCAAGGACGCCAAAAAAGGGGGCCCTTCCGACGAAGAAAAACAAGCGATTGTGCGGGCCCTGCGCGGCCCCCGACTCGCCTACTGGGAAGCCTTCAAACTTAAGGCCACCAAGGGCGATCTCGCAGCCGCCTGCGACCAAATTCGCACTCTCAGTAAAACCATGAACTTGGGTAAAATGCCATGATCAAGCAAACCTACGAAATCGATTTAATCACTCCTTGTTTTTGCGGTGGCGCAGAGCCTGAAAAGCAAGCCGAAATCAGATCATCCTCCATCCGGGGGCAACTGCGCTGGTGGTTTCGCGTATTAGGCGGTTTTAGGTCCCTGGCACTTCAAAACCTCACACTGCGAGAACAGGAGAATTTTATTTTTGGCACCGTTTCCGGCACCACTCCCTCAGCAGGTCAATTATCGATCCGCACAACCGGCCTGGCGCCCAGCAAAAGGATTGTAGACGATTCAGCTATGGAGGCAAATCCCGGCAGCGATAGAGGTTATTTACTCTTTCCGCTTCGGCCCGAAAAGAAGGGGAAACCCGATGAACGCCGCCGCGACAGGGGGGTATTTATGGAGTCATCGCAGGGACTGCCTTCCTTTACTCTGCAATTGATATGGCGGGGTGATCACACCATGGCAGCGGAGCTCCACGCGTTGGTCGCCGTTCTGGGCCATCTCGGCGCCCTGGGATTTCGATCAAGGCGGGCCATGGGATCACTGGCACTTTGCTCGCCGAAGTTATCGATAAGCGAGGCCTTACGTTACTTTTCTTCCCCAGAGCACGTCATTATCAAGACGTTGCCAGCCGCAAATCCAACTGCTGCTATTTCGGAGCTCGCCCGCTGGCTTCAGTCGTGGAGAAGTCATGGGAGAACTGGAATGAACTCCAGTGAACAGAAAAATCCGGGATTTAAATTTGCCAAACGCGACCACGACGCGAATCGGCATAACGATCCAGGTTACCGCGCCGCACTCGGACTGCCACTCCTCGCCAAATATGGCAACTGGGATCACTCTTTTGACCAGCGCACGGGTAAGAGCTCCGGGCGCTTTGCATCGCCCGTCCTGTTGCGCCCGCATCGGCGAATCAATAACTCTTATTGCGCTCTCGTTTTATTTATTGATAATATGAAATGGGAAAATGGGAAAACTGCTTTTTTCGAAAAGCGCCCGCGCGCCTTGTCTACCGATCTCTATGAGTTAATGAAATTCGACGCAAAACTGTCGGCATATTAATATTATATCAACTCCATGTCCACACACCTCATTCTCACCGTCGGCACCGGCACCGCCGGGCGTCACTCCAATCTCGCGGCGGGGCTGCGACGCACTTTAGAACTGATTGCCCCGGAGCGCTTTTGGCTGGTGCCGAGTGCTTCGGAGGACTCCATCCTCGTGGCGGACTTGGTGCGGGAGGGGCTGGCGGGGTTCCAGCCCTGGGGGAGCGAGGGGGAGCCCTACCGCTGCATTGCCCTGCACGACTCCCTAGCCGACTGCCGGGCCACGGTGCGGGAGGTGATTGCCGCAGCGCGGCGCGGTGCCAAGGGGGCTCGCCTCTTGGTCAACCCGACTTCCGGCACCAAGCAGATGAGCGCCGGAGCCACCCTGGCAGCCTTGGATGAAGGCGTGGGGGAAATTATTTTTACGATTGGGGAGCGCTCCGACGGCGTGGTGGTGACCGGCACCGAAAAGCTGGAGACCTTCAATCCGGCGTCCTTTTTTGCGGAGCGCGATTTAGCCACGGCGGCTCGCCTGTTTGAGGCGGGGGCGCACCGCGCCGCCGCCAGCCTCCTCAGCGCGCATCTCGATTCCGGTCACCCCGAGGTGCGGCGCGCCCAGGAGGTGGCCCACTGCGCCTATGATTGGCAGGGGCTCCGCTTTGGCGCGGCCCGCCAAACCGCTAGCCGGAGCGATTCCCCCGTGCTCTTGCCCCTGCGCAGCGCCCTGACCCGGCTGGGGGAAGGCGATGGCTTGGCCTTCATCGCGGAGCTGCTCGCCAGCGCCGGGCGCTGCCTGGACTGGCAAGAGCCCGACGAAGCCCTGTCTCGCGGCTACCGGGCCGCCGAACTGATGGCGCAATTCCAGTTAGCGGAGCGCCATGGCATCACCAAACCCTACGCCCTTTCGCTGCTCCAAGAAGCGCTCCCGTCCCGCGCCGAGGCCTTCGCAGCCCAGGCGCGTAAAGGCACCCTGCAACTTGGGCTGGGCCAGGCCTTCGATACTTTGCAGGCCCTGGGCGACCCTCTCGCCAAGGCCTATTTTGCCACGAACGGTGGCAAGCGCCTGAGTCTGCGCAACGACACCCTGTTTGGCCATGGCAACACCTCAGTCAGCTCGAAAGAGGTTCAGCCCCTGCTCCAAGACCTCACCGATTTGGCCCGCACCCATCTCAACATTCCCGAGCCCGAACCCTTCCCGCGCCGCCTGATCTGAGAACCTCCCTCCATGCCCTCCCTGCTCATTTCCCTCGGCACTTCCTGGCTCATCGTTCCCGAAGCCTTTCATCGGCTTCCCCCCGGCCCCTCCGGCTTCCGCGCGGTTCATGTCCTAACTACAGACAACCCAAAGATCGATGAGGGCCTGCGCCACATCGAGACCTATTTCGCGGACTATCCCGAGGTCGCCCTCAGCTTCACGCGGGTGCAGGACTTCGTCGACCTCACAGGCGAGGCGGACCACTTTCAATTCGAGGAAGTCCTCTATCGGTGGTATCTGGACCGTGCGGCGGGCACCCCTCCCTATGTTTGCATTGCGGGAGGTTTTAAAACCATGTCGGCCGCGATGCAAAAAGCGGCCTCCCTTTTTGGCGCCGTGGAAGTCTTCCACGTCCTCGCTGACATTCAAAAAGTGAGCGACCCCGCCAACCTGGCAATCGCCCTGCAGGCCCAGGAAATCCACTACATCAACCTCGGCTCCGAAAGCGGCTGGCCGCAGCTGCGCGGCGAAAGCGCTTCCCACTATCCCCTCATTTGCCACAGCCAAGCGGGCCTGGTGCGCCGGGTCTCCGCGCCAGACCAGCGCCTCCGCGAACACATCAAGGACATCGTGGAGCGCTCCCACCGCGTCGCCGAAAGCTGGAGCCGCCTCGCCGATCTCCCT